>VGHV01000044.1 GCA_016868095.1 Betaproteobacteria bacterium | reverse complement strand
AGCTTGGTTGATCACATTGGCCTTGTTACCGTCTTCTGCAAGTGCGCTCTTAGCGATGCTTGTTAGCCTGCTCGCTGGTGTTTTTTGGGCAGGATTTCAGGCTCAGTCTGCCCTTGAGCAGCGCCTCCCCCATGGACTTGAGGCGGAAAGACTCGTTGTTGAAGGTTTCATCGACGGGCTTGTTCGGCGCAATGACGATGGCCGGAGTGCAAGCTTCCCATTTCGAGTAACCGCTTGCGAGCGAGCCGCTTCGTGGTGTCCGGTCGGTTCGCAGGTGCTTGTAACGATTAGGACCGACAAGAGCGATGGGGGCACTAGGTTACGAGCAGGCAGCCGCTGGAACATGGACTTGCGCTTAAAGGCCTTACATGGCCAGCGAAACCCCGGCGGATCGGATCTTGAGCGCTTTGCGCTGCAATCTGGCTGGGTGGCACGAGGCAGCGCACCCGCCTCGCACATCGTATATGTCGATGATCTCGCTTCCCACCCGCTTGCCAGGGTGCATCGCGTGCGCGAGCAACTTCGCGATGCGCTGCGGCAAAGCGCACGACAATCCGGCTCAAAGGACATGGATCGCGCTATGGCGGTGATCGAGGCGCTCGTGATCGGAAGTGGCGAAGCACTTGATCCTGAGCAATGGGATGCTTTTAATCGAACCGGTGTCGGGCATCTGCTGTCGATCTCGGGTTCGCATGTCACGATGTTCGCTGGATTTGCCGCCTTCTTTGGCCTTGGATTATTGCGAATAAGCGGTGCAGCGAAGCTTGCTTTTTTTCGCCTCCACACCATGGCCCTCCCCAAGTTATGCTTTGCCAGCTTTGGTGCGATCGCGTACACCTTGCTTGCCGGATTTGGACTTCCAGCGCAGCGGACCTGCGCCATGGTCTTGGTTACTGGGCTTATGAGTCTGAGTGGGCGACGCTTCGCACCGCAGGCAGTACTTTCTTGTGCAGGCGTCGTGGTCTGCTTGATTGATTCCTGGGCAGTTGTATCGGCCGGCTTTTGGCTCTCGTTTGCAGCAGTCGCAGCGCTTGTGCTGAGCGGCCAGGCTATGAAGCGGCCTGAAAATCCAACGACAACCGAGCTCACCATACCGTCAAAGGCGTGGAAGTCCCTACGTGCGGGCTTGGCCGAGGCCTTTCAAGGGCAGTGGGCCGCGAGTGTGGTGATGATTCCGCTCTCGGTCCTCTTTTTCTCACAAATCTCCTGGATTGCCCCTTTTGCCAACGCGCTTGCAATTCCTTGGATCACTTTCATTATCACGCCGGCTTCGCTACTTCTGGCCCTAATAGCTAGCATCTCTCAGCCCTTGGCCAGCGTACCACTTAACTGGCTAAGCCTCATCACCGAGGAAAGCCTAAAGCTGCTCGATGCCATGGCGAATTGGTCCTGGATCAGCAGCCATAGTGCTCTGCCGCCCGAGGCTGTGATAGCGGTTGCCTTCATCGCTTGCATTTTGTTGATCTGGCCCCTTGCACCATGGCCGCGTTGGGCGGTGGCGTCGCTCATGTTGCCCTTGATGTTTTGGCCACACGAGCGTCCTGGTGAAGGTGAGTTGCGCGTGCTTTTCTTTGATGTAGGGCAGGGTAGCGCTGTGTTTATTCAATCGGCCGAGTTCAGCATGTTGTACGACAGCGGTCCCGCGTGGAGCCTGGATGCGCGTAAAGACGGCCGCAATGCAGGCTTTCAGTCGATTCTGCCAGCACTTCGAAGTCGCGGCATTGAGTCGATTGATTGGTTGGTCTTATCGCATGCTGACTTGGATCACACCGGCGGTGCCTTGAGTCTTC
This sequence comes from Betaproteobacteria bacterium, assembly GCA_016868095.1. GTDB lineage: Bacteria > Pseudomonadota > Gammaproteobacteria > Burkholderiales > Burkholderiaceae_E > UBA3064. Next base: position 9,888 of record VGHV01000044.1, on the reverse strand, counting down.
AGCGTCATCTGCGCATTGGGCAAATCATGTCAGGTTCGCCAGCCGACGAGCCAAGCCTCAGGGATTTGACCGTGAGCTCCTGCCATCGCGATATCGAATTTAATAAGTCGGTTGGCTCAAGCCAGATCAGCAAGGGCGGCGACGAGTCAATCCCAACGGGCGTATTAGGTACAAGTATTCGAGCGCTCTTTCCACTTCCTCAAGCGAGTCAGCCAGCCTTTGCAGCGCCCATGGCGTCTGAGTCTTCAAAACGGCCAAGAAAAACGCCGGCGAGTAACCGAAACGCGCAAAGCTGTGTCTTGTTGATTGAGCATAAGGGTCGAAGCATTCTCCTGCCCGGCGATTTGCCCTCTCTGCAAGAGGCGGCCTTGCTTTTGCTCGAGCCGGCGCAACCCCTTAAGTCACTCGATGTCTTAATGCTTGGACACCATGGGGCATCCAACAGCACTTCAGCACCCTGGCTCGATTACTGGCAACCCAAGGTGGCAATCGTGCAGTCCGGCTACCAAAACCGATACGGGCATCCGCAAATGGCTACGCTAGATCGCTTATGCGAACGTACAATTTCGCTCAGACGTACCGATACGGAAGGCGCCATCGAACTCCACATCGGTCCTGAAGGTCAGATGCACTGGCAATCGGAGCGCAGTCGTTCTAAGCGATATTGGACGCGCATGCTCGTTGCGCCGATGCCTTGCGCCGGCAAACAATCCCATCCATCAAAGGAGTTGAATCATCATGACTGAGATCAAACGAATCGGTGTCGGAGCTCGGATGAGCGATGCCGTGATTCACGGCGCAACGGTTTATCTGGCAGGGCAGGTTGCCGATGATCCGAGTGCGGACGTGAAGGGGCAGACCCAACAAGTGCTCGACGCCATTGATCGCTTACTTGCTCAAGCGCACAGCGATAAGACCAAGATTCTTCAAGCGCAGATCTTCCTTGCCAATATCGCTGATTTTGCGGCGATGAATGAGGTTTGGGATGCTTGGGTTCCCGCGGGCCACACGCCTGCGCGTGCGACCGTTGAAGCGAAACTGGCAACACCCAAATATCTGGTTGAGATCAAAGTCATCGCTGCTTGCGAGAGCTAGGCTAGCGCCATCCCGCCTGGTCGACCAGCTTTACGGCAGCCGATTGCCTTGCCCCGATGGTTGCTATGGGCAGCTTGTCAGCCTTAAAGCTACCCATCGCGTCTAGGGCAGGGTTGTTGATCTTTACAGATGGCACAGTCGGCCACTCATTGTTGCCATCAGCCAGCACTTGCTGGGCCTCGTCGCTGGCCATGAACTCGAGAAAGCGCATCGCCGCCTCGCGATTTTTTGCATGTTTCACCATGCCGCCACCGGTTACATTGACATGGGTACCCTTATCGTCTTGATCAGGCCAGACGAAACCAACCTTACGAATCACTTCCTGATCCTCGGGCTTCGATGAGCGCATCAGGCGCGCGAGATAATAAGTATTGCTTAAGGCAACACCGCATTCGCCGCTCGCGGTAGCTCTGATTTGGTCGGTATCACCGCCTCGCGGTGGGCGTGCGAAATTGCCAACAACGGCTTTTGCCCAACTGAGGGTTGCAGACTCACCCCGATGTTCGATCTGGGATGCGATTAAGGAAAGCATATAAGGGTGTGCGGCTGAGCGGGTGCAAACGGCCGATTTGAACCTCGCATCGGCAAGTGAGGCATAGCTTTGGGGGGCACTGCCAGAAAACCGTTGCTTGTTGTAGACGATGACGCGAGCGCGCTTTGAGAATCCCCACCAGGCATAGCCTTGAGCTTCTTTGCTCGAGCGCATATTCTCAGGAATTCTTTCGCGCAAAGACTCGGAGTCACTCGGCGCAAAGAGTCCTTCTGTGGCGGCGCGCGATAATCGTGCTGCGTCGACGAGAATTAACACATCGGCTGGGCTCTTAGTTCCTTCGCTTCTTAGCCTTTCGAGCAAGGCTTCGTCGGCCGCCTCGATGCGGTTAACCTGAATACCCGTACGCTTTGTGAAGGCTGCGTAAAGCTTGTCATCGCTTTGATAATGGCGTGCGGAATAGATATTCACTGCATTGCTAGCCCACGATGGAGTTGAGGCTGCTACGGTGATGCCAATACTAGAGATTAGTCTTAATAGTAATGTCTTGTTAATCATAATCTTATATTTGATTACTGATGTTAAATCGATTTTATCAAGGGTTTTTCAACGTTTATTCGTAAATCATTCTCGGCGTGTGATTGCTTATGGTCCTTGGGGTTTGATTGGCTCTTGCCCAAAGAGAATAAGCTTGCCGGATCATAAGAGAAATAATTCCTATTTGCAAATGTATGCTTAAACGATATGTCTACTGAATTAGAGTTTGGTTCATTGAGTCAGCCTGAATCCGATCGCACCCATACATCAAGACGACGTAAGTTTCTTGCCCTCATCGCGGGCGTGGCTATGCTCCAAGCATGCGCGAGCACCGGCACGGGACGCGGAGGCGCATCCACTGCAGCGAGCGGCGAGTCCGCTGCCCAAGAGCGGAGCGTCGATCCGACGACGCCAAGCCCGGAATCAAGTGGCGCAGTCTCATCGCCAAGATTGCCTTGGGCCTTGGCGCTTGGCGGAGGTGCTGCAAGAGGGCTTGCACACATCGGCATTATTCAAGTGCTCGAACGCGAGGGCTTGGTCCCCGATATGGTTGTTGGTACGAGTGCAGGTGCCTTAGTCGGGGCGCTTTGGGCAAGTGGCATGGATGCGGCCACCCTGCGCGCGGTGGCCTTGTCGTTTGATCACTCAACGCTAGGTGATTGGGCCTTAAGTACGAGAGCCTTGCTCAAGGGTCAGGCGCTTGCTGATTTTGTTAATCGCCATGTAGGCAATAGGCCCATTGAGCGATTCCCGCGCCGTTTTGCTGCCACTGCGGTTGACCTGTGGTCGGGTAAGCTCGTGGTGTTCGATCGTGGTAACGCTGGAATCGCGGTGAGAGCCTCGGCGGCTGTGCCCGGGGTGTTCCAGCCGGTTCAGGTGGCAGGTAGAGAGTATGTTGATGGTGGCCTTGCTTCGCCGGTGCCTGTTCGGATTGCGCGAGGCATGGGGGCAAAAAGGGTTTTAGCGGTCGATATCTCAGCGAAACCGCAATTTCAGCCCACGCAAAGTCTTGGCGAACTCTTAATGCAAACGATCAACATCATGGGCGAACACCTTGGACAAGCAGAGCTTTCAGAGGCTGATCTAGTGCTTAGGCCTGAGGTTTTTCAAAGGTCTGCGATAGATTTTAGTACTAGACCTGAGGCCATTTACGAAGGCGAAAAAGTCATGCTCGCTTCGCTTGGCAAATGGAAGCAATTGCTTCGTGCAACAAACCAGTCCCAATAAATTTCGACTTAAGCGCGCGTTGACTTGGGCTTTTGAGGCGATTTGGCTTTCCGTTGGTTGGCCTTGCTTGCTGACTTGCTCTGGTTAGGCCTTGGTTTGGCCTTGGAAGATTGCTGCTGGGCAGCAGGAGCAAGTGACACCCTCGCCACAGGGCTTGATAGCGAGCGACTGTCCGCAGTGGCTACGGCATTGCCGGGTAATTCTTGGCGTTGCTCGTCGATGAAGGCTTGCGCTGCTGCAGCCTGTCTGCGCCACTGACTGCCACCGCCAAACATGGAGCTTGCAGAGGCACTGTTAATGGCTTGGGATGAAGCGGAACGATCAAGTTCTTGAAGCGGTACGCCAATCCGAGCCAAGGTTCGATCGATAAGCTGATCGAGCGCCGCAGGATCCTGGTTGGGTAAGTCACCCATGACGCGGCGTGCACCGTCAAAACGTCTGACCCAATAGCGATCATCCATTGAATCGATGCGAATCGATTTGCCTTTAGCGGGTGCGTGGACAAATTTGTCATCACCCAAATAAATCCCGACATGCGAAAAGCCTCGTCGCTGGGTGTTGAAAAAGACCAAATCACCCGGCAGCAAATGCTCTTTGCCGATCGAGGTCGCCGCTCGGCTCATATCCTCGCTCTTGCGCGGCAATACAAGACCGGCTGCCTCGTGAAACACATGACGAACGAAGCCGCTGCAGTCCATACCAGTCTCTGGGATGTTTCCACCCCAACGATAAGTGATACCCATCAGGGACAGTGCCCGAACGATGACCTCAGCCGGTAGGCTCACGTTCTCCGCGGACGAAGCCTCCCAGGCGTTGTTAACTTGAGCATGCACGACCGAGGGCATTTGCAAGACCCATGCAAACAAAATGCCCAGGACAAATCGCAGTGCTCGGTGCGCTGTTTTTTCCAACATGCGCGCAGGCTAAGGCAATAAGTCCCTGCTGTCAAAGCTTTATGGCAATAAATTCACATGCTTTCAATCGCTTGGATGCTGTCGTTGATGTGCTGCAAGCAGCGAGTCAGCCAATTGTCAGTTGCAGCGTCATAATAAGCCCGATCGATAATGCGGAGGTCATGCCCATGAAAAGCTATGCTGAGTTTCATCGTCATTCACTTGAAGATCCCGAGGGGTTTTGGGGAGAACAAGCCAATCTGATCAGCTGGTACAAGCCTTTCGATAGGGTATTAGACGACTCGGATGCGCCGATCAATCGCTGGTTTGTCGGGGGCCGTACTAATCTTTGTTACAACGCGCTCGATCGGCATATCGACGAACGGGGCGATCAAGCAGCCCTTGTTTTCGTATCGACCGAAACCCAGCAAGAGCACAGCTACAGCTATCGGGCGATGCTGCGTGAGGTTTGCACGGTTGCAGCGATGCTTAAGGCGCAGGGCGTAGGGAGGGGCGACCGGGTCCTCATCTATATGCCCATGATTCCCGAGGCGGTTTTTTCAATGCTTGCATGTGCAAGGCTTGGAGCAATTCACTCAGTTGTATTTGGAGGCTTCGCGTCACACTCGCTGGCTTCGCGTATTGACGATGCGAGGCCTAAGGTGATTGTGAGTGCCGACGCTGGTTCACGAGCGGGAAAAGTTGTTCCTTACAAAGGGCTGCTAGACGAAGCAATCGAGCTTTCGCATCACAAGCCCGATCATGTGATTCTTTTTGACCGAAAGCTTGCACCGATGCGCCTTATTGAGCATCGCGATTTGGACTACACCCAACTGCGCGAGCAACATCTTGACGAGGTGGTCGAGGTGGCCTGGCTCGAATCCAATGAGCCAAGCTATATCCTTTATACATCCGGCACGACCGGAAAGCCCAAAGGCGTACAGCGCGATGTGGGGGGCTATGCAGTCGCACTGGCAGCGTCGATGAGGCACATTTTTCCGGGTAAACCTGGCGAGGGCTATTTTTGCACCAGTGACATCGGCTGGGTTGTCGGGCATTCCTACATTGTTTACGCGCCGCTTATTGCGGGCATGTTCACGATTCTCTACGAAGGCACACCCCTGCGACCCGATGGGGGTATTTTTTGGCAGCTTGTCGAGCGCTACAAACCAACGGTCATGTTTTCGGCCCCCACGGCAGTTCGTGTGCTCAAAAAGCAAGATCCAGCCCTGCTGAGTCGTTACGACACCTCATCGTTACGAGCTTTATTCTTAGCGGGTGAGCCACTTGATGAGCCTACGGCGCGCTGGATTGCTGAGGGACTTGGCGTTCCAATTATCGATAACTATTGGCAGACAGAGACGGGTTGGCCGATTCTCACGGTGGCCAAGGGAGTTGAACCTGGTTTGGCGACGAAGTTTGGTAGCCCGGGCCTGCCCATGTATGGTTATAACGTGCGCCTTTTGAATGAGAGTACCGGCAAGGAGGTCGGTCCCCACGAAAAGGGCGTGGTAGCGATTCTCCCTCCTTTGCCCCCAGGATGCCTGCAGACGGTTTGGGGCGATGATGATCGCTTTCGCAGCACCTACTTTGAATCAATACCTGGGGTGATGGCCTATTCGACCTTCGATTGGGGGGTTAAAGATGACGACGGCTATTACTTTATTTTGGGTCGTACCGATGATGTGATCAACGTTGCCGGTCACCGCCTCGGTACGCGAGAGATCGAGGAATCGATCAACTCGCATACTTCGATTGCTGAGTGCGCCGTGGTCGGTGTGGCCGATCAACTCAAAGGGCAAGTCGCGGTTGCTTTCGCAGTTCTCAAGGATGCATCGCTAGCAGATGATGCGCAAGCAAGACTTGCGCTTGAAGGGCAGGTGATGAAGACCGTCGATCAGCAACTTGGTGCGGTGGCTAGGCCTTCTCGGGTTTACTTCGTGACTGTCCTGCCGAAAACTCGGTCCGGAAAAGTGCTCCGACGGTCGATCCAAGCCTTGTGTGAAGGTCGCGATCCTGGTGACCTGACCACGATCGAAGACCCTTCCGCACTCGAACAGGTACTTCACTGTCTTAAAACTTAGCGGAAAGCGTTAGAAGTTTCTTGGTGTAACAATAGCCGCTTTTTGAATGAGGACAGCGGATATGTTGAGCAAGCGGGTTTTGGAGCTTTCGGACCTTAAACGGATAGCAGGCGCATGTGAAGCGCTTGCAAGCGCGCAGGGCTGGGTAGTCGCTTTTGCCATCGTCGACGATGGGGGTCACTTGCTTTGGCTTCAACGGCTCGATCGCGCAGCGCCGATTTCAGCCGAGATTTGCGTTGCCAAGGCCAAGACTGCAGCCCTGGGGAGGCGCGAGTCGAAGGGCTACGAAGAGATGATCAACGCCGGCCGAGTCAGTTTCTTATCGGCACCGGTTCTTGAAGGCATGCTCGAAGGCGGGGTTCCCATCACGGTTGACGGCTATTGTATTGGCGCTATCGGGGTCTCTGGCGTGAAATCGACCGAAGATGCTGAAATTGCGAAGGCGGGTATAGCAGCACTATAAGGAGACTCAAACTGGGTCTGAGCAGTTCAGTCCGACAGCATTTGCGCGAGGGCGTTTCGCCGCGCGAGGTATTGGCCTGGGCCTTCCTTGATTTTGCGAATTCGGGCTACACCACTGTGATCCTGACTGCAGTGTACTCTGCGTATTTTGTCGGCGTGATTGCAGGTGCGGCAAGTTGGGCGACGCTGTTGTGGACACTGACGGTTTCAGCAGCCTCGCTGCTTACGATGCTTGTACTACCAGCGCTTGGTATGTGGGCCGACAGGGTCGGCGGAAAGCGGCGCATGATTCGCTGGGCAAGCTTACTTTGCGGTCTGGCAACTGCTGCCTTGGCCTTTGTAGACGCCTCAATGATTTGGCTGGCTGTCGGTTTGGTGGCGCTGTCGAGCCTTGGGTTTAATCTTTGCGAGACCTTTACCGCCGCCTTCTTGCGTGAACTTGCTCGGCCGCAGTCCTATGGCAGGGTGTCTGGTTGGGGGTGGAGTTTTGGCTATCTCGGGGGCATGCTCACACTCGGGCTTTCACTGGCATGGGTCCTACAGGCGAAGGCTCAGGGTCAGAGCGCCTCTGAGTTTGTACCCGTCACGCTTTGGATAGTCGCAATGGTCTATGTGGGGGTCAGTCTTCCTGCACTTGCCGTATTGAAAGAGCGACCTCACGCCGCGTTGTGCTCTGGCGAGCGAGGCTGGGAAGGGGGGTGGCTGCGTCTTCGCAGTTCATGGCATCGCACCGCCAAGCTTATCGATTTGAGGCGCTTATTGTTTTGTTGCGTGGCTTACCAGGCGGGGATCTTTGTGGTGATCACCCTGGCAGCGGTTTATGCCGAACAAGTGATGGGTTTTCAGCAGACTGAAACCATGATGCTCGTGTTTCTCGTCAATATTGCAGCAGCGCTCGGCGCCTTCTTTTTCGGCAGGATTCAAGACCGCATCGGGGATCGCCGGGCGCTTGCCATCACCTTGCTATCGTGGATGCTGATGGTCGCGATCGCGGTTTTGGGGCAGAGCAGAGAGGCGTTTTGGATTGCCGCTAGCCTTGCAGGCTTAAATATGGGTTCGAGTCAGTCTGCCGGCAGGGCGATGGTCGCACAACTGGCACCGCTTGGCCGCCAGTCGGAGGTTTTCGCCCTTTGGGGTTTTGCCTTGCGGCTGTCGGCGATTCTTGGGCCAGTGTTCTATGGCTTGATTGTATGGCTGACCGAGGGTCAACAGCGACTGGCATTGGGCTTTGTTGGTTTGTTTTTCTTGATCGCACTCGGGCTTTTGTCGAGGGTCGATATGCAACGCGGGGTGAGTGCGGCGATGGCTAACGCTTCTTTTAGCGAAAAGATCTAGGGAAAAGCGCCACGAGTCGCGACAGGTTTGTTACATTGCGCGGCATGGACGCGTCCCTTGGCCCGTCTTAATCCACTCTATCAATGGGAGAGTTGTACATGAAGCAAGTGAAAGCAGGCGTAGCGGCCCTGGCAATTGGCTCGATGGCCGTTTTCTCCGGTGTTGCCTATGCCGGTAAGACCCTTGACGCGGTCAAGCAGCGTGGTCAATTGATTTGTGGCGTGAGTACCGGTTTGCCCGGGTTTTCGCAGGCAGATAGCCAGGGGAATTGGGCTGGACTCGATGTGGATGTATGTAAGGCTGTTGCGGCCGCCGTACTTGGCGATGCAAGCAAGGTCAAATTCGTACCACTTACCGCTCAACAACGATTTGCAGCCTTACAGGCTGGCGAGGTTGATGTACTTTCCCGCAACACGACTTGGACACTCACCCGGGATGCATCGCTTGGGATGTTGTTTACCGGCGTGACCTACTATGACGGCCAGGGCTTTATGGTTCCCGCTAAAACGAAGGTTAATTCGGCTAAAGGCCTCAAAGGCGCAACCGTATGCGTTCAGTCAGGAACGACCACTGAAAAAAATCTGACCGACTTTTCGAAGTCAAATAATTTGAACCTCAAGCCTGTCGTATTCGAAAAGCTAGAGGCTGCCAACGCCGCGTACTTCTCGGGTCGTTGCCAGGCTTACACGACCGACGCATCAGGTTTGGCCGGCATTAGGTCCAAAGAGGCTAAGAACCCAGAGGAGCACACGATTCTCCCCGATTTGATTTCCAAAGAGCCACTAGGTCCTTCGGTTCGTCGCGGTGATGAGGAATTCTTCACGATCATTAAGTGGACCTTTAATGCTCTGCTTGAAGCCGAAGAGTATGGTGTGACACAAGCAAATGTCGATCAAATGAAGTCGAGCACCGAACCACCGATTCAGCGTCTGCTTGGTACCTCTGAGGATATGGGCAAGTTGCTCGGTCTTGATAAGGAATGGGCTGCACGTGCAGTGAAGGCCGTCGGCAACTACGGTGAGATGTTCGATCGTAATGTTGGCGCGAAGTCCACGATCAAATTGCCACGGGGTCTAAATAATCTCTGGAGCAAAGGCGGTCTTCAATACGCCCCACCACTGCGCTAAGTAGCCTTATCGGTTGCCTCAAGGCTAGCCCGCTCTTACAGGGCGGCTAGCTTTGACAGGCCCGGCAATGGCTGCTTCTGTTTAACAGTGCTATTACATTAGTATGGATTCCAAGCTTCAGGGCCGGGTTGTGCGGTCGTCACGTGCAGCCTCAGAGATGATCGCCGCACGGTCAGCGCCGCCTCCCGTGTCGTCATGGTCTTTGCAAAGTCAGGCTTTTCGCTCCAAGCTTTTCCAAGCGATCCTTATTCTATTATTGATAGCAGTTGCTGTTTATCTTGTCCATAACACGTCTGAAAATATGCGGCTTCGTGGTATTCAGAGCGGTTATGGCTTTCTACTGCAACCTGCTGGATTTGATATTGGCGAGACCATGCTCGCCTACGACTCAGGCAATCCCTACTGGAAAGCGATCCTTGTTGGTCTGAGTAACACGATCCGAGTGGCCTTACTCGGTATTTTGCTTTCCACGCTTATTGGCACTGCTGTCGGTATCGGTCGTTTTTCGCGAAATATGCTTCTTAGAGCGCTTTGCCAGGTTTATGTGGAGTTTTTTCGCAATGTTCCGGTACTGCTTCAGCTTTTGATGTGGTATCTCCTTTTGACCGAATTATTGCCTGCGCCGAATGAGCCCTGGG
>VGHV01000043.1 GCA_016868095.1 Betaproteobacteria bacterium | reverse complement strand
AAGGCTCAGCAAAAACACCAAAAATTGTAGCGGTGCGAGAAGCCCCTGCACCAGCGTCCAAATCGTTTGGTCGCGACGCAATCGCTCCTGCGGGCTGTACAAGGCCCGAACTTCAGATGCTATTGTGGCGCGCTCCATGGTGGTCATGCTGATCTGTCATCCTCGATCGCTGGCTAAGGGGTCTTGCCAAGTCTTTCCACAGGGTCAATGTAGACCGATCAAGCTTAACTGTCAATTTATTTGGACGTTTAAGGAACTAGACATTTCAAAAAGATGTCTAAAACAACTGACAAAATATCCGACCAAATTCGTTGAAAGCAGTAGGAAAGCAGAAAATTTTTTTGTAAAATGAAGCCCTGAAAATTGTCTTAAACAGTTTTAGCTGTTCAATTGCGTCTAACGTGCTTCAGGGATCAAGTCGAAAAGAATCATCGAATCGAAAGAATCAGGGCGGATAACAATAGGTTCGTCAGATGTCAGGCGTAAGCGTCTGGACCCGGCGCGCCACACAATGACAAGGCGGATCGATTTCCATGAAACGATTTGAATCCCCGAGAGCGGACTTGCGCGATCTCAAGGCTGAGGCGGTGGCAGGCTTGCTGGAATGGTCTGCCGATCTCGTTCTTCTACTGGATTCGCAGGCCCGTGTAATTGATGCTGCAGGAAATGCCGAGACGGTGGATGCAACAGAACTCAAGCGCTGGCGCGGCAAGCTCTGGGCAGATCTGGTCACCCAGGAGAGTCGCGGCAAATTGCTTGCACTTCTTGATTCTGCGATCCAACTTGAGCCTTTGCAGCCTAATTCGAGCCCAAAAAAAGCGAAAATCAATAAGCAACCAATAGAACATCGCGAAACACGCTTTAGCGAAGCTAAATCGTTCACATTCCAACAAGACGCCTTGTCGACCTGGCGCCAACTCAATCATCCCTTACGTGAAGGAAGCCTGCCCATCAGTTATAGGGTGCGCCGTTTGTATGACGACGGCCCCCTGCTCGCCGTCGGCCGCTCGATGAACCCGATCGTCAAGTTACAACAACAATTTGTTCAGTCGCAACAACAAGTTGAGCGCGAATTTAGCCGCTTGCGTGACCTTGAAACCCGCTACAGATTGCTCTTTCAACACAGCGAAGATCCCTTGATGCTCATCGATGCCAATAGCCTGCGGGTTCTCGAGGCCAACGCTTCCTGCCACGAGCACTTTCAGTGGTCAGGAAAGCGACTGGCCAACAAAAGCCTCAGCAGCGCCATTGACGCGAAGGGGCAGCGCAGCATCCGCAATCAAATCGATCAGCTAAGGGCGAGCGGCCAGGCCGAACACGTGCGCGTGCGTCATGCCAAGAGTAAAGAGGAATATCTCGCAAGCGTGCAGGCTCTAAGACACGAGGGTCAGATTCATGTGCTGCTCAGACTCGCGCCCGAAGCGGGTCTGCGAGGAGCAGACCGCGAGCAATTACAAAGCAGCCAGGCCTGGTTTGAACACGCGCCCGACGCCATTGTGATCTGCGATCCGCACGGCGACATTCAAAAGGCCAACCCAGCATTTCTTGAAATGGTCCGCCTACCCCACGAAGGCCTTGTTCGAGGCGAAAGCCTTGCGCGCTGGTTAGGGCGCGGCGTGGTCGACCTTGATGTATTGATGAGCGGCATGAAGCAAGCTCGCAGACTTCGCCACTACCAAACCACGCTGAGCAGCGAATTCAGCTCAGCAGTTGAAGTTGACATTTCAGCTGCCTTTCTCGACGAGCAGGCTAAAAGCCTTGGGTTGACGATTCGAAGCACGCTTAGCCCTGCTGCGAGCAAGCCCACACGCGGCCCAGCCATGTCACGCTCAATGGAACAATTATCGGAGCTCGTTGGCAGCGTATCGCTCAAGGATTTAGTACGTGAGTCAACTGATGTCATCGAGCGCCTTTGCATTGAGGCCGCGCTCGAAATGACTAAAGATAATCGCGCCTCGGCCGCTGAAATGCTTGGATTGAGCCGTCAAAGCCTTTATACAAAACTGCGGCGCTACGGACTCGCAGAGTACGAAAACAGTCAGGACCATACTGTCCAATCTGATTGACGCTTCGATGCGTCCAGCGTATTGTTCGCTGTATGCATCCAATCCAATGGCGTGCCGCCTTCGAACTTCTCAAACCGATTACCTGGTTTGCCCCGATGTGGGCATTTGCCTGTGGCGCTGTATCGTCAGGAGCCTCGCCCGACGGCCGTTGGTTCATCATCATTGCGGGAATTATCCTCGCAGGCCCCTTGGTCTGCGCCACCAGCCAGGCGGTCAACGACTGGTTTGACCGACATGTTGATGCGGTCAACGAACCACAACGACCCATCCCTTCGGGGCGCTTACCTGGTCGTAGCGGTCTTTACATTGCCATTGCATGGACTGTTTTATCGCTTGCGATTGCTCCGCTTCTTGGCCCCTGGGGATTCGGAGCCGCCGCAATCGGCTTAGTACTTGCCTGGGCTTATAGCGCACCGCCCCTGAGGCTTAAGCGCAATGGCTGGTGGGGTAATACCGCCGTGGCCGTTTGCTATGAGGGACTCCCCTGGATCACCGGTGCCACGGTGCTTGCCGCAGGGGCGCTTCCGGACTCAAGAAGTCTGACTCTTGCGCTGTTATACAGTTTTGGGGCACATGGGATTATGACCCTCAACGACTTTAAATCTGTCGAGGGTGATCGGCAATGGAACATTGCCTCATTGCCAGTTCAACTTGGCGTGGACAGGGCAGCAAGGCTTGCATGCATCGTGATGGCCTTACCTCAGATGATTGTGATTGGGCTCATCTATTACTGGGGACAAAGCTTTCACGCACTGGCCATAGCGGTCCTTTTATTAGCACAATTTTTGCTGATGCAAAAATTATTGCGAAACCCTCATCAACGCGCCGCCTGGTACAACGCAACCGGGACAAGCCTTTATGTGCTCGGTATGCTTATTGCAGCATTTGCCCTCCAAGCCTCGCGAACGCCCATCGCTAGTCCGGTAAGCGTATGACATCCCCACGCGAAAGTTTAGGTCATGGGCCCGCTTCAGGCGGTATGCCAGCTTCAGACCCTACGCCAGCTTCAGGTCGTTCGTCCGCTTCAGACCATGCACCCGCTTCAGACGGCTGTCTTGTGCAAGCGCCTGGACTGAGTTGGTTTGAGATTTTCAGGCTGGGATTGGTACAGACTGCACTCGGTGCGATTGTTGTGCTCACCACATCAACGATTAATCGCGTGATGGTTGTTGAAATGGCCATGCCAGCTATGCTTCCCGGTGCACTGGTGGGCTTGCACTATGCGCTACAAATACTGCGTCCGCGGTGGGGACACCACTCCGATGTCAAGGGTCGTCGAAGCCCCTGGATCCTGCTTGGTATGGCAGTCCTTGCAAGCGGTGGCTGGCTCGCAGCGCTTGCCACAAGCATGCTTGACACCCAACAAGGTCTGGGCATCATGCTTGCAACGCTCGCTTTTTCAATGATTGGCCTTGGCGTTGGGGCAAGCGGTACGTCGCTGCTTGCGCTACTTGCAAAGTCAGTCAGTCCAAAGCGAAGACCTGCCGCTGCAACGATTGTGTGGGTCATGATGATCATGGGCTTTGTTCTAACCGCGGCAACAGCAGGTCATTTTCTTGACCCTTATTCAAACGAAAGACTTGTAAAGGTCAGTGGCGTAGTCAGTCTGATCGCTTTCGCACTAAGTGTGATAGCGCTCTATGGCTTAGAATCCAAGCATCACGCCAAAGGCTTCCTTGCCTATCAGCCTAAATCACGCGCCCAAGTCCCTGAATCAAGATCTGCCGAAGACGCGCGCTTTTGGCTGGCACTACGATCGGTTTGGGCAGAGACAGCGAGTCAGCGATTTACCATATTTGTTTTCATATCGATGCTGGCATATAGCGCTCAGGATCTAATCCTTGAACCTTTTGCTGGCGCAGTCTTTGCGATGACGCCTGGTCAAAGCACACAACTTGCGGGCATGCAGCACGGCGGCGTTTTAATCGGTATGATTTTCGTTGCTTTGATCGGCACTTGGCGTCGTAGCGGTCAATCGATGAAGTCGATGCGACGCTGGACAGTTGGGGGCTGCGCGGCGTCAGCGCTTGCGCTACTAAGCCTAACGGCCGCAAGCATGCATGCGGGCTCATGGCCCTTGCAGCTCAGCGTGATTGGCCTGGGCATTGCCAACGGTGTGTTCGCGGTTGCCGCGATTGGCTCGATGATGACACTTGCTGGTGAAGGTCAACATAACCAGGAAGGTTTGCGCATGGGACTTTGGGGCGCCGCGCAGGCGATCGCCTTTGGACTTGGGGGCTTTTTGGGGACCATGGCAAGCGATATAGCCCAATGGCTCGTTGCCGATCCGAGCAAGGCCTATGCCTGGGTGTTTGCGATCCAGTCCATGCTCTTTGTCCTGTCGGCTTGGATGGCGATTCGAGTACCTGCACCCGAGGGCCTTGAACTTAGCGACGAATCGCAGGACAGCACCATTCGGCCAAGCACCCCGCCATTGAAGATGGAGCGTCGACTTGAGCCACCTAGGGAGCAACTAAATCATGCCTCAATTGGATGATCCTCAAGCGCTTCACAGCCAGGCCTTCGATGTACTCGTCCTTGGAGGTGGCCCAAGTGGCGCTACGGCAGCTTTCGATCTAGCCACGCGCGGCTATCGCGTTGCGCTACTTGACCGTGAAGGTCGCATCAAACCCTGCGGCGGCGCGATCCCTCCAAAACTGTTATACGAATTCAATATTCCACATGATGTCTTGGTCACCAAGGTACGCGGTGCAAGAATCATCTCGCCCAAGCAGCAAGTCGTCGGTATGCCTATTGATGATGGCTTTGTTGGCATGGTCGATCGTGCAGACTTTGATCCCTGGCTTCGCGCGCGCGCTGCCCGGGCCGGCGCCGTGCGACTCAGTGGCAGCTTTTCGCATCTTCGCCGCGAACCGAATCAGCAAGCTGATCTGGTATCGGTCTACTTTCGCGAAAAGGATTCGCAACAACTAAGCTCGATTAGGGCCCGCTACTTAATTGCTGCGGACGGTGCCAGGAGCGCCATTGCACGCCAAGAAATCGAAGGTTCTAACGAAGGCCAGTACGTGTTTGCGTACCACGAAATACTTGAGGCACCCCAAGTGCTCGGCAGTCCTGAGCAACAACGACTGAGCGATCAGAGGCCAGGGGCGCATGCATCTCATTCGGAAGCTGCCTTCTACGATCCAAGTCGTTGTGATGTTTTTTACGATGGCGATTTATCACCCGATTTTTATGCCTGGGTATTTCCTCACGGCAAAAGTTTAAGCATTGGCACCGGCAGTGCACTCAAAGGATTTTCGCAGCGCGAGGCTATTGAGCAGTTGCGCCTGCGCACTGGATTGAGCCAGCAACGTCTGATTCGTCGCGAAGGCGCACCGATCCCACTCAAGCCCCTGCCACGCTGGGATAACGGAAGAGACATTGTACTTGCAGGCGATGCTGCTGGCGTGGTTGCACCTGCTTCCGGCGAAGGCATTTACTACGCTATGCTCGGCGGCCGGATGGCGGCGCAAGCGGTGATTCAGTGCTTAGAGCGTGGCTCGCCCAAGTCCTTATCAGATGCAAGAAAGCGATTCATGCGACTTCACGGCCAGGTCTTTTGGGTACTCGGGCTGATGCAACGCTATTGGTATGCCAATGACCAGCGTCGTGAGCGTTTTGTGCGTATTTGCCAAGACCGCGATGTGCAGCAACTGACCTGGGATGCTTATATGAACAAGGAATTGGTCAAGGCTAAGCCCCTGGCACACGCGAGAATTTTCTTTAAAAACCTTGCTCACTTAAGCGGTCTTGCATCGGTGTAATTGCAGCGCCCGCTTAGGATGCGGGATATGATCATGAGTTTTAGCCCCCCAACGCGGCAGGTGCCGCTCATGACCAAGTTGACAGTGATTACTGCCGTGGTGCTTGTTGCCACGCTCGGCGGCCTGGCGACCGATATTGGTGCTTGGTATTTGTCGCTTATTCAACCTTGGTGGAAGCCGCCCGATTGGGCCTTTGGCCCTGCATGGACGATTATTTTCGCTTGTACCGCCATAAGCGCGATGGGAGCCTGGCACGCTTCGGTGAGAAGCCGTGATCGCTACGCGGTGGTCCTTGGATTTGCTGTCAATGCTTTGTTGAATATTCTTTGGAGCGTTCTCTTTTTCAAACTTCAAAAGCCCCTTTGGGCTGCTTTGGAAGTTTTTGTACTCTGGGCCTCTATCGCATGGCTTATGCTTCGGATTCGAGGGCTTAATCCGTCTGCCGCTCGCTGGCTGCTGCCGTATTTGATTTGGGTAAGCTATGCGGCAAGTATCAACTGGGGCGTTGTATGGCTTAATCCCAACCAAGCCCATGAGCAAGCGCCTAGTGCCGCGACAGCGCCAAAAGCTTCGGTAGCGCCCCAAGCCCCGTCGGACAAACCAACCTTAGCAGCGCCCCAAGCGCCCTCAGCTGCAAACATATCAACGGTAAAACCCGAGCCTAAACCTTGAGCAAGGCCTCACTTGTGAGAGGGGCTTCCATGCCCTTAAGGTAGGGTGCGAACCAGGCTTGGACTTGCGCTCGGATGCCTTGAGCGTCAAGGCCACAAGCGGCAAGCAAGGCTGGAACTTCACCTTGATCAATGAATCGATCCGGAAGTCCCATCATGCGTATCGGCTTGACCAGCCCCATATCGCTTAGCGCTTCGGCCACTGCAGCGCCTGCACCGCCGCTGCGAGAACCTTCTTCAATGGTGACAATCGCATCATGGGTGTTCGCCATTTGCCGCAAAAGCGCCACATCGAGTGGCTTAATGAAGCGCATGTTGACCACACTCGCATTTAGCGACTCGGCCGCCTCGAGCGCAGGAGCAAGCATGCTGCCAAAGGCCAAAATCACCACGCCTTTGCCGGCACGCCTGATTTGCGCCTTACCCCAGGCGAGTGCGCTTAAGTCGCGGCGCAACTTCACGCCAGGGCCTCGCCCGCGTGGATAACGCACAGCAACCGGCCCATCATGTAAGTAGGCGGTGTAGAGCATTTGCCTGCACTCGTCTTCATCACTAGGCGCAAGCAAACTCATATTCGGAAGGCAGCGTAAAAAGGCGATGTCGTAGGATCCCGCATGAGTGGCGCCATCCGCACCGACAAGACCCGCCCGATCGATTGCAAAGCACACGGGCAAATTCTGCAGGGCCACATCGTGAATGACCTGATCGTAGCCCCTTTGCAAGAAGGTCGAATAAATCGCAACGACCGGTTTCTTGCCCTCGCAGGCCAAACCTGCTGCGAGGGTGACGGCGTGTTGCTCGGCGATACCGACATCGACATAACGGCTTGGAAATCGTTCTTCAAATTCAACCAATCCTGAACCCTCGCGCATCGCCGGTGTAATGGCGATCAAACGCGGATCTAAGGCGGCCATGTCGCAAATCCATTGGCCAAAGACCTGGGTATAAGTCGGCGAAGGCACTTTGCCAGGCGCGCTCTGGATAATGCCTTGCTCAGGCTTAAAGGCCGAAGGTCCGTGATAAAGAATAGGATCTTTCTCGGCAGGCCGATAACCATGGCCTTTTTGGGTGACTACATGTAAAAACTTCAATCCAGGTCGTTGCCGCAAGCGCTTTAGCGTGTAAGTGAGCATGGCCAAGTCATGACCATCAATAGGGCCTACGTAGTTAAAACCAAATTCCTCAAAAAGGGTACTGGGCGTGAGCATGCCCTTGACGTGTTCTTCAATCTTACGCGTGAGCGTCAACAGGCGCGGGACACGCTTTAGGAGACCCTCACTCAAGGCTTTGGCCGACCCATAAAAGCGCCCCAGCAAGAGCCTGGTCAGATAATGGCTGAGCGCCCCAACCGGTGGCGAAATCGACATCTCATTGTCGTTGAGGATCACTAGAACGTCGAGACCGCGGGTAGCTCCACCATGATTCATCGCTTCAAAAGCCATACCGCCACTAAGTGCACCATCGCCAATGACTGCAATATGCCTTCGGCGATCGTCGCCCTGGTGCTGGCCATTTTCCCGTGCTGCCAAGGCCATCCCTAATGCGGCCGAAATCGAGGTTGATGAGTGGGCCGTGCCGAAGGCGTCATAGGGACTTTCACTGCGCTTGGGAAAACCCGATAAGCCATTTAGCTTCCGAAGACTAGACATCGCCTGTCGGCGCCCGGTCAGGATCTTATGCGGATAACTTTGGTGACCTACGTCCCAGATCAAGCGATCGTACGGCGTGTTGTAGCAATAATGAAGTGCAATGCTCAGTTCGATGCTACCAAGATTTGAAGAAAGATGGCCCCCTGTGTGGGCCACCGATTGAAGCAAAAAGTTTCTTAACTCATCGGCAAGCACTGGCAGCTGATGCTCGGCAAGTTGTCGAAGTTCATCGGGTGCATTGATGCCTTCAAGCAAGGGCTGAGGCTTTACTGTCATCACTTAAACCTGCTCGCTAAGATGTGCACTTCAAATTGTTTACTCCAATGACCGTTATCGCAACGACAATGAGGCCGCTATGCCAAACTTCTTCTTTTGCTACTTCGCAGGAGCCGCCGCTAACTCAGGGTGAGCCTTAAGCATCGAGGCACCCGCCAAGGGCTTGTAAACACCTTGATGACAGGTTGCACAATTTGCTTTTGGTGCATCGCCTAGTGGCCCTAAGTCGGATGCAGGATAGGTCGGTTTAAGCGGATCAAAATAGCTCAGGTTCAAGTCTCTTAACATCTGAATCCCATGCCAAGCTGTTACCCGTTGGGGCCTACTTCCTGACCAAGAAGCGAAATTCTGACTGTTGTGGCAATACGTACAGTTAACGCCAAGTGAACCAGCGAAATGCATCATCAAGGCGTAGTTTGACTCGGTATGCTGCAAGCTCTCAACCGTTCTTAGCGCTCTATCCTCGCCAGATGGCAGCGCTTTAGTAGACTGAATCCGAATAGACTCCTTGTCTAGAAAATACATCTTAAAAGGATCGTAAGGTAAAGACGTCAGGCCAACACCAGTAGCTGGCGTATTTTGCGCGTTACGCCAGCCCATCGCGCCGCCCTGCTTAGGCGCTGGCTGCTCATACCACAAATAGGCTGGAACAGGTTGTCCTCGATGACAGGTGTAACAAGTCACCCCAGTGTCAGCTACGTGCGACTTCCATGTGCTGTTGATATGTACTGTCATCTGCAGCATGCGCCGCGCCACAAGTTTGGTATATAAATCGTCTGATTCAAAGTTATTGTTAGCATGGCAGTAAACACAGCCCTGCTCCGGCGATACCCACTGGGTTATTGCAGCCATTAGCCGCGTGAACTCTCCTACGCTCAGGTCACCGAGCACCTGGACGTTTTTATAGACTTCAGAGGCTTTAGGGCCCTCGCTCGATACAGCTGGCAAAGGCTCTGGCGCTTTATTTGCGGCTAATACGGCTTGCTGCAAGCGAGGATTATTGATTTCAACCGTACCCGTACCGCGATAACCTAGTTGCTGCGATTCCATCGGAGGGCGTTCGCAGGCTGCAAGACCCAAGCCGATAAGGCCAAGAATCATCCATCGAATCCCGAGACGATCCATGAAGCTATTCTTCATTTGCTCGCTCCTTGTTGTGTGAGGGCGGGGTCAACAATGACTGGACTGACTTCTGGATAGGCAGGTGCCACGCCGTGCTTCACCGCCCACAGGTACCAGTTGTCAACCACCGTTCCGGTAAGAAGGATACCAATGCCACCGGTGAGCGTGCAGAGAACCGCAAACCACCATGCCCAGCGATGAACCGACTCCATCGATGCGTTGAAACCCATCGTCCAACGCCAGAAAAGGGCAGCACGCTCAGAAGCGGTGCCACGGTCGACGATTTGCTCAATCTCACGATCGCCACCATAGCGGCTCACCGCAAGAATGGTTCCTCCGTGCATTGCGAACAACAGAACTGAGCCATATAAAAATACAATCGATAGCATATGAAATGGATTATAGAACAAATTACCATATCGAATCGAAAGCGCGGATGTCCAGTCTAAGTGCGGAAAAATGCCATAGGGCACAGCCTCAGACCAAGATCCCATCAAGACCGGGCGAAACAGGCCGAGTACTAAAAAGAGCCAAATCGCTGACGCAAAGGCCCAAGCCACATGTGTGCCCATGCCAAGTGCTCTAGCCCGGACATAAGTCCGCGCCCACCAGAGCATCACAGAGAGCAGCAAGAAAAAGCTTGCAATTACCCACCAGCCGCCTTTGCTGAGCGGTGGCATCCGCAAGCCATACTCTGGCGGCGGTGGCTCTAGGGCAAGCCAAGGTAATTGCCGAAACATTTCAATAATGTTCCAGTTCACCGAGGCCAGCATTGAAAAGCCGACGATCCAGAACCAAAGCACACCAAAGACGATGGAAGCGCTGCCAAGCACCCCTAAATAAATAGGGCCAATCTGTGCTTCGCCGAACTTACCCAACCAATAGAGGTACGAAGGTTTTCCCGTGCGATCAAAGTCGCCCCTTGGTAGTGGCAGTCCGGTATGCGCGGGGCCATGTGAGTTGGTACGTAACTGTACCCGGGTGAAGAGGTTTTGATATTCAATCATGATGCCACTCCGCCTTAAGACCAGATCGGTAGCCGCAGCCACCAGTTCCACCACTCAGGCCAACCACGTGTCCAAAATGGGCCACTGATCACAATACAAACCGCACTAAAGAACACCGCAGAGATCGCAAGGAATAACCCAAGCCTGTGAATCCCCAAGGTGCCGATGGAATAACCCAAGGTATCTCGGAAAAAGCTGTTCTCGTGCTCGGCGGTTTTGACTGGCTCACCCTTCATCGGGTTGGTTGCTGAGAGCACTAAGGCGCCATGCAATGCCAGGGCAAAGGTCGTTGCGAAGAAAAGGCTTACCGCAATCATGTGAGCCGGGTTGTAGTGGAAATGCAAGTACTGATAGCCCACGTTTGATACCCAGTCCAGGTGGCTAATGATGCCGTAGGGAAAGCCGTGGCCCCAAGCGCCGAGCAGCACCGGTCGGATTACAACCAAAGTAAAGTAGCCGAATATGGCCACTGCGAAGGCGAAAGGTACGTGCAAACCCATGCCAAGCTTTCGAGCGATCTCAACCTCACGCAAGGCCCATGAGCCGAAGGCACCCAGCGCACACACGGTGACAACCTGCCAAATCCCGCCTTCTTTCAGCGGTGCAAGCCCAAGGCCGTATTTCAGGTCAGGCGGTGCAATGTTAATCTGCCAAACGTTCCAGGTGTTGGTAAGCGAAGTTCCGTAAAGAATCATCGCTGTGCCAACAACGGTGAAAAAAACCGTCAATACGCCGAAAAAACCGACATAAAAGGGACCTACCCAAAAATCGAATAGATCACCCCCTAGCAGGGTGCCACCGCGTACCCGATACTTCTTTTCAAAACTGAGCATGCTCATGGCTGGGCCTCCCTGTCGCCTTACCACACGCGATCACAATATCGCTCTTTAATTTCTCAATCGATGAACATCAATAAATATAATATATCGTTTTATCGTTTTTACGACCCACAATAAATTATAACATCCTGCTCACCGACCACGAATCGATCGGCAGACCAAATCCCGCTATTCAAGCCAGAACCTAGCCGCCGAATCCGGCGCAACTTACTTCGCCGGTGCTGCAGCTGCTGCCTTGACAGGCAGCGGTTTGGTATCGAGCCACTGATATCGGTCGCTGCTGAGAACAACCAGATGGATCATGAACGCCAGGGCAGCTAGAAAGATACCAACTGCCACTATCGCTTTGC
>VGHV01000042.1 GCA_016868095.1 Betaproteobacteria bacterium | reverse complement strand
GCTTGGTATGTCCTCATCGAATAGGCCGCTCACATGCTGAAGCTGGTTGCTGAGAGCACACGCGTCTGCTTTCGCGAAAGCACTTTGGCGCAAATCCTCAATGGTTTCAAAGGCTAAGGATGGTATTTGCAACAAGTCTGCAAGAACACGCAGTACTTTCCATCCAGGCCTTGCCTGTGCATAGAGCTTAACGACCGCACTGTAGGACTGGCGCCGCCCTTCCATATTGACCACGGTGCCCGATGACTCAGTGAAGCTAGCCAAAGGCAAAAGACAGTCAGCATATTGCATCATCGCTTCGCTGCGATAAGCAGAAAGCGCAATCACCGTATCGGCCGCTGACATAGCATCCAAACTTGCATTTGCGGCGGCATGATCAAACTCTGGTTCGACCTGATACAACACGAAGGCTTTGGTTGCCTGGGCAATCATTTGCTGCGAATTGGATTGCTTGCTTGCCACCGACTGAAGGCCAAGCTGCCATGCACCCACCGCATTGGCACCATCCACCAAGACTCCCAGACGCGCCTCACAATGCTCGGCAATCGCCTGAGCAAGCGCATGGATGCGGCTGTATTGGGGATGGTCTTTCGCTGCTGATCCAATCCAGACAGCTTTTCGATCGCCTGACTGCAAGGAATGAGCCATTGACTTGGCAAGTTGCATGTGTTCTGAGGACGCCGAGGCAGCAAGACGGTCAACCCAGTCTTTCATGTCGGGCGCGACCGCAGGCATTGGCTTTGCCTCAAGTGCAAGCTGGCTTCGCAACTGCTTTAAGATCAGTGCCAGCATCCGTGGCCACTGCGAGGGGGCGAGCAAAGCCTTATTCGCAACAGGCATTAGCAAGTCATCATCGACGGCGTGAATACTTGATAAAGCAAGTCCCTGTTTAGTCGCAGCACGCACTCTTGCAGCCAGCAAAGGATGGTCTTTGCGAAGGAAGCTACCGATAAGCAGTAAACGCTGCAAATGGTTTACCTCCTCGATCGCCATACCAAGCCATGGTGCACCACTAAGACCGGCATCAGCAGCAAAGTCGATCTGGCGAAGGCGGCTGTCAATCGATGCTCCGCCCAATCCCTGAGCAATCGCCGACAACATAAACTGCTCTTCCATCGAAACATTCGGCGACACGAGCATACCGATGCTCTTTACACCATGCTGGGTTTTGACACCTTCAAGTGCATGCGCGGCATAACCAAGTGCGGTGGCCCAATCGACTTCATGCCACTGCCCATCCCGCTTGATCATCGGAGCGCTCAAACGGTCTGCGCTGTTGAGCCCTTCGTAGGAGAAGCGATCGCGGTCTGATAACCAGCATTCATTGATCGCTTCGTTTTCCAGGGGAACGACGCGCATGACCTTATCGTGCTTGATTTGCACCACCACGTTCGAGCCTAAGGCGTCGTGCATCGCGATGGAGCGGCGGCGTGAAAGCTCCCAGGTCCGCGCACCGTAGCGAAATGGCTTGGAAGTAAGAGCACCAACCGGGCAAAGATCAATCATATTGCCCGAGAGTTCGGAGTCGACTGATCGGCCCAGGAAACTCGTAATCTCAGAGTGCTGGCCTCGATGGTTCATGCCCAATTCCATGACGCCGGCAACTTCTTGGCCAAAGCGCACACAGCGGGTGCAATGAATGCAACGGCTCATTTCTTCAGCAGAGATCAGAGGTCCCATGCTTTTATGAAAGACGACTCGCTTTTCTTCACGATAACGCGAGCCCGAACCACCGTAGCCCACTGCAAGATCCTGCAATTGGCATTCACCGCCTTGGTCACAAATTGGACAGTCAAGCGGGTGGTTGATCAACAAAAACTCCATCACCGCTTGCTGAGCCTTTTTGGCCTTCTCGCTTGCAGTTGCGATCTTCATGCCTGGCGCAACAGGCGTCGCGCAAGCCGGCAAGGCCTTGGGTGCTTTTTCAACATCGACAAGACACATGCGGCAATTGGCCGCAATCGAAAGCTTCTTGTGATAGCAGAAATGAGGAATGTAAATCCCGAGCTTTGTTGCCGCCTGCAAGACCATGCTTCCAGGCGCAACCTCGACTTTCTGACCATCAATTTCTACTTCAACCATCGCAGCCTTCCCTTGTCAGTCCTCTGCCCTTGCTGCCCTGAATCAATCGCATCCAATCAAACATAGGCCGGCACCATACAGGTCTTGTGTTGAATGTGATACTCGAACTCATGCATGTAGTGCTTCAAAAAAGCCCGCACTGGCATTGCAGCAGCATCACCAAGTGCGCATATCGTGCGCCCTTGAATGTTGTCGGCCACCGAATTCAGCATATCCAAATCTTCCTGACGACCCTGACCGTGCTCGATGCGATTCACCATCCGATAAAGCCAACCCGTGCCCTCACGGCATGGCGTGCACTGGCCACATGACTCTTCGTAATAAAAATAAGAAAGCCTGAGCAGGCTCTTAACCATACAACGGGTGTCGTCCATCACAATGACCGCACCCGATCCAAGCATCGAGCCAGCTTTTGCGATCGAGTCATAATCCATATCGGTCGCCATCATGATGTCAGCAGGCAACACCGGCATCGACGATCCGCCAGGAATGACAGCCTTGAGCTTACGACCATCGCGTACACCACCGGCAAGTTCAAGTAACTTGGCAAACGGCGTGCCCAGGGGAACCTCAAAATTGCCCGGCCGGTTCACATCACCGCTGACCGAGAAAATTTTGGTGCCGCCGTTGTTGGGCTTACCAGCCTCCAAAAAGGCCTGACCACCGTTTCGTATGATCCAAGGGACAGCAGCAAAGGTTTCGGTGTTATTAATTGTGGTGGGTTTGCCGTAAAGACCGAAACTTGCTGGAAATGGCGGCTTGAATCTTGGCTGGCCCTTTTTGCCTTCGAGCGACTCTAAAAGTCCGGTTTCCTCGCCACAGATATAAGCACCATAACCATGATGCGCGTGTAATTGGAACGAGAAGTCAGTCCCAAGGATTCGATCACCGAGATAACCCGCAGCACGTGCCTCTTCGAGCGCCTCTTCAAAACGCTCATATACCTCAAAGATTTCACCGTGGATATAGTTGTAGCCAACCGTAATGCCCATTGCGTAGGCACCGATGATCATGCCTTCAATAACGATATGAGGGTTATATCGAAGTATGTCGCGATCTTTAAAGGTACCTGGCTCTCCCTCGTCTGAATTACAAACCAGATACTTCTGTCCGGGGAATTGTCGCGGCATGAAACTCCACTTAAGACCGGTCGGGAAGCCTGCCCCGCCTCGACCACGCAACACACCCGTCTTCAATTCGGCGATCACCTGCTCGGGCGTCATGCCCTCGAGCAAAATTTTGCGCAAAGCCTGATAGCCCTGCCTCGCTTCATAGTCTTTGAGTTGCCATCCGTCTGCAGAATTCAAACCCGCGAAAATAAACGGATTGATATGTCTGCCGTGAAAACAACTCTCCTGGGGCGAGGCCACCGGGATTACAGCTGCTGTGTCATTGGCTCCCATTGCATTACTCCTTAGCAGCGGCTCGCAACTCAGCCAGTAGCGCATCAAGCTTTTGTGCGTCCATGAAGCTGCACATACGCTTGTTGTTGACCAGCATCACCGGTGCATCACCGCAAGCACCGAGACATTCCAGCTCTTTGAGGGTGAAAACACCATCGGGGGTGGTTTCATTGAAGTCGATTCCAAGACGCATTTTCAAAAACTCAGCGGCTTTCTTACCATCGCGAAGCTGGCATGGCAGATTGGTGCAAACACCAAGCTTGAAGCGACCGACGGGCGCCGTATCATACATATTGTAGAACGTTGCCACTTCTTGAACCGCGATAGGCGCCATACCGATATAACTTGCAACTTCCTCGATCACACAAGGGCTCACCCAGCCGTGCTCATCCTGACAGATGGCAAGCGAAGCCATCACCGCCGATTGGCGCTGATCAGCAGGATATTTGCCAAGTTCTTTATCGATCCGCTTCTTCGCAGCATCGCTAAGACGATAGGTTTCAGCTTGCGCAGCGTTTGCAGACGCTTGGGGGCTGTGACCAGCACTCATCGGTCGATCTCTCCAAACACAATATCCTGGGTACCGATAATGGTAACGACGTCGGCGATCATGTGGCCACGCGACATCTCATCGAGCGCTTGCAAGTGGGCAAAGCCAGGAGCCCTCAACTTAACCCGAAATGGCTTATTTGCACCATCAGACACGATGAAGACACCAAACTCGCCCTTAGGATGCTCGACCGCAGCATACACTTCACCGGGCGGCACATGCATCCCTTCGGTGAACAGTTTGAAGTGATGGATTAAATCCTCCATATTCGACTTCATATTCACGCGACTCGGCGGGGCAACTTTTCTATTACCGCTGATCACGGGGCCGGGGTGATTTCGTAACCACTCGATGCATTGCTTAATGATTCGATTCGATTCACGCATCTCAGCAACACGGACGAGATAGCGATCGTAGGAATCACCGTTACGACCCACAGGAATATCAAAATCAACCAGGTCGTAGACCTCGTAGGGCTGCTTTTTGCGCAGGTCCCATGCCACACCAGAACCACGCAACATCGCACCCGTAAAGCCAAGGGCTTTTGCGCGGTCTGGATCAACCACGCCAATACCGACCAAGCGTTGTTTCCAAATGCGGTTGTCGGTGAGCAAGGTTTCGTATTCGTCAACACAACCAGGGAATCGATTGGTAAAGGCTTCAAGAAAATCGAGCACAGAACCCTGTCTTGCCTGATTCATGTCTTTGATAGCCGATTCATTACGCACTTTGGAGGCGCGGTATTGAGGCATCTGATCAGGCAAGTCGCGATAAACACCGCCTGGGCGGTAATAAGCCGCATGCATGCGAGCCCCCGACACGGCTTCGTAGGCATCCATCAAATCTTCACGTTCGCGGAAAGCATAAAGAAGCACCGCCATTGCACCCACGTCAAGTGCGTGCGCGCCAAGCCACAGCAGGTGATTCATGATCCTGGTGACTTCATCGAACATGACCCGAATGTATTGCGCTCTTAAGGGCACTTCAACGCCAAGCAGCTTTTCAATCGCCATGACATAAGCGTGCTCATTACACATCATCGACACATAGTCGAGACGGTCCATGTAGGGCACGCTTTGCAAATACGTACGCGTTTCGGCGAGCTTCTCGGTGGCACGATGGAGCAGACCAATATGTGGATCGGCCCGTTGAACAACCTCTCCATCAAGTTCAAGCACAAGCCGCAGGACGCCGTGCGCCGCCGGATGTTGGGGCCCGAAGTTGAGCGTGTAATTTTTGATATCTGCCATGCTCAGTTCCTACCTACACCGTAGCCATCTTCGCGAACGACGCGGGGTACGTTCTCTCGGGGCTCAATCGATACTGGCTGGTAAATCACCCGTTGCTGCTCTGGGTCATAGCGCATCTCGACATAGCCAGAAACCGGAAAATCTTTTCGGAAGGGATATCCCACAAAACCATAATCGGTCAGGATACGACGCAAATCGTTGTGCCCTTCAAACACGATGCCATAGAGGTCGAAGGCTTCACGTTCATACCAGCCCGCCGCTGGCCAAACTGTCGTGAGACTTGGGACGACCGGAAAATCATCGTCTGGCGCAAAGACCTTCAGCCTTAGGCGCAAATTGTTTTGGACTGAGAGCAGGTGACTTACCGCAGCAAAGCGAAGTCCTTCGTGGACCACATTGCCGAAATTCATATAGTCGACACCGCAAAGATCAACTAAGGTGTCGAAGCGAAGCTCAGCGTCGTCACGCAGGACGCCTGAGATCGTCAAAACATCGGTGCTGGCTATCGTGATGCTAATTTCTCCGCGATCCACGATGAGCGCACGTAAACGCCCTTCGAAGAGCGCTTCAAGCCTTGTCTTTAATGCTTCTAACGAAGGACTACTCATGCGAATCTTGACCTCGTGGTGATGCGCTTATCGCGCAATCGTATGGGTGCGTCGGATCTTGTTTTGCAACTGGATTACCCCGTAGAGCAAAGCCTCTGCTGTCGGAGGGCAACCGGGCACGTAAACATCAACCGGAACGATCCGATCGCAGCCGCGAACCACCGAATACGAATAGTGATAATAGCCACCGCCATTGGCGCAAGACCCCATCGAGATCACCCAACGCGGCTCGGCCATCTGGTCATAAACCTTGCGTAAGGCCGGCGCCATCTTGTTGCAAAGGGTGCCAGCCACAATCATCACGTCGGACTGCCGCGGACTCGCACGAAACATCACGCCGAAGCGGTCCATATCGTAGCGAGACGCAGCCGCGTGCATCATCTCGACTGCACAACAGGCTAGTCCAAAGGTCATTGGCCACATCGACCCGGTGCGTGTCCAGTTAATGACCTTATCGAGTTGGGTTGTTACAAAGCCCTCGCCCAGCGCGCCGTCAATGCCCATGGCGATTTACCTTTTCACTGCACGTGTTACGTCACATGATTGGCCCTTCGGACCAACCTCCCCTTGTAAAGACACGCACTCAATCCCAGTCGAGCGCACCCTTTTTCCATTCGTAGACAAAACCCACCACCAAAATACCCAGAAAAATCATCACCGACCAGAATCCCACCAAACCTATTTCCTGATAGGCAGCAGCCCAAGGAAACAAGAATGCGATTTCAAGATCGAAAAGAATAAAAAGAATTGCAACCAGGTAGTAGCGCACATCGAACTTGATGCGTGCGTCTTCGAAAGCATCAAAGCCACATTCATAAGGAGAAAGTTTTTCTGCGTTTGGACGCGAAGGACCAAGCAGCTTACCAAGCACAATGGGGCCGATGCCCACGAGAGAGCCGACCAAAATAAACAAGATGACCGGCAAGTACTGGCTCAAGTCCATAGATGACGCTTCTTCCCTTTTGAGTACTACATATATTGTGTACTACTTATTATGGTGCCGACGGCGAGACTCGAACTCGCACAGCTTTCGCCACTACCCCCTCAAGATAGCGTGTCTACCAATTTCACCACGTCGGCTTGCGGCTCGCATTCTACTTGGTTTTTTCGCTTGTAGGCGCAGATGGACCACTTGGCGATGCAGAAGATGGGCTGGGCACTGAAGACGATGGGCTGGGCACTGAAGACGATGGGCTTGGAACCGCAGATGACGAGCTTGGTGCTACAGGCGACGGGCTTGGAACCGCGGACGACGGGCTTAGCGCCGTGCCACCCTGTGCGGGCGTTTGAGTTTGACCAGGTATTTGTGAACTCGGTCCCTGTTCCATCACGCTTTTGGGTTGCTGCACGCCCCTTGCTGCGGTATTACCCATGTAGGCCAGACCTAGCGTGGCCACGAAGAATACGGTCGCGGCAATCGCTGTGGCGCGACTCAAGAAATTCGCAGAACCTGTTGCACCAAACAAACTACCACTTGCTCCGCCGCCCGATGAACCGAACGCAGCCCCCATATCTGCGCCCTTACCCTGTTGGATAAGAACAAGCACAATAACAGCTAGCGCACATAGCACTTGAACAACAAGCAATAAAGAACTCAGCCAAGCCATACTTAATTTCCTTTGGACAAGGGCGCAATGATACGTTGAACTGCGGCCTTAGATAGGTTGAACTGTCGCCTCATCGATGCCGCACTGCGGCCTGACCGATATCGAGAAAACTCGTCGCTTGCAGCGAGGCGCCGCCAACAAGTGCGCCATCGACATCAGGCATCCCAAAAAGCGCCTGCGCATTGTCCGCTTTAACCGAACCACCATAAAGAATCCGAATCGACGACGATGGCCAGCCAGCTTGATCGAGTCGATCCCGAATAAAGGCGTGGACTTGCTGCGCATCATCGGGACTGGCACTCTTACCGGTTCCAATGGCCCAAACAGGCTCGTAGGCGATCACAAGTCGTGACGCCCATTCAGCACGGGCGTTCGTATCTCCAACACCCGGCTGATGGTTCGCTAGCGCCATGTGCACGCCCCGTTGTGCCTGCAGGTCTTGCGTTGCGCATGGCCCAAGCGCTGCCTGATGCGAAGACACAGGCCAGAGATTCAGTAAAAGCTCAATTTGTTTGTCGATGACCGCCCGGGTAAGCCCCTTGCCTCGTTCCTGCTCCGATTCGCCAACGCATAAAACAGCCAAGAATCCGGCGTCGATAGCTCGCTTGAGCTTTTGGGCAATCAAGGTCTCTGACTCGGAAAAGTACTGGCGTCGCTCCGAATGACCAATTAAAACCGCCGAACACCCGCAATCACGAAGCATTTCAGCACTGATTTCACCGGTATACGCACCATCTTCAGCAGCCGAAACATCCTGCGCCCCCAGTTTCATCGCTAAGCCAGGTATTTTCTGTCGACTTTGCTCGAGCAGGTCGCCAAGCGTCTTCAAATGAACAAAGGGCGGACATATCAACCAATCAAGGGCTTGTAAGTCCTGCCGATTCGCAAGGCCCTCGATAAGACCAGCGCCAAGCGCAGCAGCGCTTTCAAGCCGCCCGTTCATTTTCCAATTACCGGCGATCAATCGCCGTCTTGAAGTCATCCTCATCAAAAATCTCGATCAAGCTGCTTCATGAGGCTCATGGCGTGCAAAAGGTGATGGCCTACCCTTGGCTCGAAGCCAGCCCGCATAAATCCAACCCGAAAGGCCATAGCCCAAGAAAAACAAAAAAAGGACGAGTGCCGGATCGAGCGAGACCAGTCCAAACACCAGCATAAAAGCGAAAGCTGTCATGAACGACACGCGCCGCCGCGCATTGAGCGTCTTAAAGCTGTAAAAGGGGGCATTCGACACCATCGTGAGCCCGGCATAGATGGTGATCAACCAGCCAAGCAAGGCCAAGTCTGGGCCGCGCCAATCGACAAGCTTCATGGCTTCCAGTTCAGTGAAAGTCCAGATCAAACCCACGACCATCGCGGCTGCCGCAGGCGATGGCAAGCCCTGGAAGAATCGCTTATCAACCACGCCAAGATTGGTATTGAAACGCGCCAGACGAAGTGCGGCGCCAGCCACATAAACAAATGCGGCCACCCATCCAAACTTGCCCAGACCTTTGAGTGCCCACTCATACATGATAAGCGCCGGGGCCGCACCAAAGGAGACCATATCGGAGAGGCTATCGTATTGCTCACCAAAGGCGCTGGTTGTGCCTGTCCAACGGGCAACCCGGCCATCGAGGCTGTCAAAAATCAGGGCAAAAAAACAAAGCATCGCTGCCAGGTCAAAGCGATGATTCATGCCTTGAACAATCGATGTGAAACCACAAAAAAGCGAAGCCGTTGTGAATAAATTCGGTAGCCAATAA
This sequence comes from Betaproteobacteria bacterium, assembly GCA_016868095.1. Taxonomy (GTDB): domain Bacteria; phylum Pseudomonadota; class Gammaproteobacteria; order Burkholderiales; family Burkholderiaceae_E; genus UBA3064. Next base: position 2,521 of record VGHV01000042.1, on the reverse strand, counting down.
ACACCCCGAGGGCGTTTCTTAAAGGGCTGAGCCTGATCATCGGGTGTTGGAACCCTCCCCTCTTCGAGCGGTGGTTCCTTGCCCTGTTCAAGCACCTTGAGGCTCCAACCTCGCGAGCACGGTACTCGTCGCTTTCACGATTTGGCCAACAGTAACCTGCGGCCTGGCCTCGATTGGCAGATAAACATCAACCCGGGATCCAAACCTTATAAACCCGTAGCGCGATGCCCGATCAAGCTCATCACCCGGCTGCACATAACAAAGGATTCGCCTCGCAATCAAACCGGCAATTTGGACGGCAGTGACCAAGCGCCCCTGCGGATCTCGAATCACGACCGCATTGCGCTCGTTTTCAAGCGAGGCTTTGTCAAGCGCTGCATTGACAAAGCTGCCGCTAAAGTAATCCACCTTTTCAATACGGCCTGCAACCGGCATGCGATTGGAATGCACATTAAACACGTTCATGAAGACGCTGATCTTGAGCGCCTGGCGATCCGCATAAGCATCCTCGCACTGCTCAATTGCGACAATTCTTCCATCGGCGGGTGAAAGCACATCGTCTGGATCAACCGAACCGACCCTTGGCGGATCGCGGAAGAACTGCAGCACAAAAATCGCCGCAACCCAAAGCAGCCCGCTGAAAAAACTGCCGAGCCAGGCATCAGCAAACATCGCAGCTATCACTGCGATGCCCAAAAATGGCCAACCCTCACGGGCGATGATTGGATGTGGCCATGGAAATTGGCGCATCGCTTCCCCTGTTGTTATCGTCGCGCAATATACTCGGACACAAGTCCTCGACTGACAAAACCCGAGTGCTTAGTTTCGCGACTTATCAACGAGCTTATTGTTTTTGATCCAGGGCATCATCGCGCGTAATTTTTCGCCCACCACCTCAATCGAGTGTTCGGCCATGATGCGGCGGCGCGACAAGAGTGTGGGTGCGCCGGCCTTGTTCTCGAGAATGAAGCGCTTGGCATACTCACCGGTTTGAATGTCGCTCAAGATTCGCTTCATTTCGGCCTTACTCTCTTCGGTGATGATTCTTGGTCCCGACACATACTCGCCAAATTCGGCGTTATTCGAGATCGAGTAATTCATGTTGGCGATACCACCTTCATAAATCAGATCGACAATCAGCTTGAGCTCGTGCAGGCACTCAAAATAAGCCATTTCAGGGGCATAGCCGGCCTCAACAAGGGTTTCGTAGCCGGCCTTAATTAACTCGACGGTTCCACCACACAAAACCACTTGCTCGCCGAATAAATCTGTTTCAGTTTCTTCGCGGAAGTTGGTTTCAATGATTCCTGCTTTGCCACCACCAATCGCACATGCATAAGACAGCGCTACGTCGCGCGCCTGCTTGGACTCATCTTGATGCACTGCAACCAACATGGGCACACCGCCACCTTGGGCGTAGGTTGATCGAACCGTGTGACCAGGCGCTTTGGGGGCTACCATCACGACATCGATATCGTCGCGTGGGCTCACCTGACCGTAATGAATGTTAAAACCATGAGCGAAGGCAAGCGTTGCGCCTTTCTTTAGATTGGGCTCAATCTCGCTGCGATAAACATCACCAATGTGTTCATCGGGCATCAAGAGCATCACGAAATCAGTGCCTTTGACTGCGTCTGCAATCTCAGCAGGCTTCAGGCCCGCTTTTTTGACTTTTTCCCAGGAGGGCCCGCCCTTGCGCACACCAACAACGACTTTGGCACCAGAGTCGTTGAGGTTTTGAGCGTGTGCATGGCCTTGCGATCCGTATCCAATCACTGCCACTTTACGGTTTTTGATGAGCTTGAGATCACAGTCTTTGTCGTAGAAAACTTTCATAACCTTCTCCTTGTTATAAGGTATAAATATCAGATCGTATTCAAATGCGCAGGACGCGTTCGCCACGCGCTATACCGGATGTACCGGTGCGTACGGTTTCAATAATTGCTGACCGCTCAATGGCCTCAATAAACGCATCGAGCTTTCCACCATCCCCGGTCAATTCGATGGTGTAGGTCTTATCGGTAACGTCAATTACCCGACCACGGAAAATATCAGCCATGCGCTTCATTTCTTCGCGCTCTTTTCCAACTGCTCTCACTTTGATAAGCATCAACTCACGCTCAATATGCGGGCTTTCGGTGAGATCGACGACTTTAACAACGTCAATAAGCCGATTGAGTTGCTTGGTAATTTGCTCGATCACATCGTCAGAACCCGATGTTGAAATCGTCATGCGTGAGAGCGAATGGTCTTCGGTTGGCGCGACAGTAAGTGCTTCGATGTTGTAGCCCCGAGCGGAAAAGAGACCAACAACCCGGGATAACGCACCTGGCTCATTTTCCAAAAGTATCGATATGATGTGCCTCATGGCGGACCCCTTATAGATCTTCTGCGCCGAGAATCATCTCGGTGAGGCCTTTGCCTCCTTGCACCATCGGCCAGACGTTTTCGGTCTGGTCAGTGATGAAATCGAGAAACACCAAGCGGTCCTTGTACTTGCCAAAGGCATCGCGCAAGGCGG
>VGHV01000041.1 GCA_016868095.1 Betaproteobacteria bacterium | reverse complement strand
TTTTCGTGGCTGGGTTGATGAAGTGATTCAGTATGTTTATACCTTGCTCTCGTCCATTCCCGACGTTTTATTGATTGCTGCAGCGGTCTTGTTACTCCAAGTCACTATCGATAAACACCCCGAACTTTTTGCAACTGCACTTGAGCGATCCGATGCTCGCTTATTGTTCTTATGTTTGATTCTTGGGATTACTGCTTTTACGGGGCTTTGTCGACTCATACGTGGTGAGGCAATGAAGCTGCGCGAGCTTGAGTATATTCAGGCCGCTAGGGCATTCGGCGTATCGTCCTTCGGCATTATTACAAAGCATATCGTTCCGAATTTAATGCATATTGTGCTTATTTCGCTTGTGATGCAGTTTTCAGGTTTCGTACTCGCTGAGGCTGTCTTGTCTTACGTTGGCGTAGGAGTCGATCCCAAAACCCCAAGTTTTGGTGTGATGATCAACACGGCAAGAGCAGAACTCGCAGCAACACCGGTGGTTTGGTGGACCTTAGTGACAGCTTTTGTCTTCATGTTGATGCTTGTCTTAAGTGCTAATTTGTTTTCGGATGCAGTGCGAGATGCCTTTGATCCACGGGCGAGGCAGCGGCAATGATGAGTCCACAACCAAGCAACATGCGTATCGAAGGCTTAAGCGTTGCGCTGCCCTCACGATTTCAGGACTCAGAGATCCACCATGTGATTGAGCAGTTGAGCCTCAGTATCGACCAAGGTAAGACCTTTGCGCTTGTTGGTGAGTCGGGGTCGGGTAAGTCGATGACCGCTTTGTCCTTGCTGCGTTTATTGCCAGAGGGCTTACACATTCGATCGGGCAAGGTACTTCTCGACGGCGAAGACTTGTTTGCTCTACGGGAAATGGACATGTTGCGGATTCGTGGGCGCCGAGTCGCGATGATTTTTCAAGAACCAGCAACCAGCCTCAATCCGGTCATGACGGTCGGCAGGCAGTTGATCGAAGTGATCGAGCGTCATGGCGTTGCCAAGGGGCCGGCGGCTCAAGCATTGGCGCTTGAATGGTTTTCAAAGGTCGGCCTTCCTGAGCCTGAGCGTCGTATCCATGCTTTCCCCTTTGAATTATCCGGCGGTCAAAAGCAACGAGTCATGATTGCCATGGCGCTTGCCGCTGAACCCGAACTTTTGATTGCCGATGAGCCAACGACCGCACTTGATGTGAGCCTTCAAGCGCAAATCATGGACTTGCTCAAGCAATTACAGCAAGAACGCGGTATGGCCATGCTGCTCATTACCCACGATCTCGCACTGGTATCCGATGTGGCCGACCATATCGCCTTGATGTATGCGGGCGAAATCGTCGAATCCCGGCGTAGTCGAGCGTTTTTTGCATCACCGCGACATCCATATGGCAAGTTATTGCTACGCGCATTGCCCAAAGCCAGCGATCGTGGGCAGGCGCTGGCAGCAATTGAGGGCTTTGTCCCGTCGATGCGGCAGACATTTAATGGCTGTCGCTTTGCACCGCGCTGCCCTTGGGCTTTGCAGTCCTGTCATGAGCAGATTCCAAACCTTGACAGTCATCGTGAGGTCCGGTGTTTGCGCGATGGGGAATTGTTGGACTTTCAGCAATTACCCACTACCGAGTTAGGGCAGGCTGAGCCCTCAGCTAGGCAAGTTGATGCTCCCTCGCGCGATCAATCCTCGCGCTTAGGGCTTGCAGGCGAGCTACTTAAGGTCCGCGGCCTACGAGTCCGCTATCGACGTTCGCGTACCTGGTTCGAAGCGGTAGCTGGCATTGACTTCGATCTGCGTCGGGGTGAGACGCTTGCACTTGTTGGTGAATCGGGTTGTGGGAAAACCAGCCTCGGCAAGGCGCTCATGGGTTTACTGCCCGAAGACGCTCGCGTTGATGGCCAGGCCCACTTCCCAGAGGACGGCCTTCAACTGATACCTCGAGACTCTAGCCGCAAGCTCGCGATTCAATCGCGCATGCAAATGATTTTCCAAGATCCTTTTGCTTCGTTAAATCCGCGCATGCGCATTCAGCAAGTGCTCGAAGAGGGGATGTTGGCGCTGAAAGTTGGTTTATCTAGCCAACAAAGGCTCGACCGCCTGCAAGAGCTTCTCGAGCAGGTTGGCTTGGGCCCTGATGCGCTGAATCGCTATCCGCATGAGTTTTCGGGCGGTCAGCGCCAGCGCATCGCAATCGCCCGAGCGCTTGCCGTTGAGCCGCGTTTGTTGATTTGCGATGAACCAACCTCTGCACTTGATGTATCGGTTCAGGCCCAAATCTTGAATCTTCTCGCGCAACTGCGCGATGCGCTTGGGCTTAGTCTGATCTTTATTACCCACAACATGGGCGTTGTCGAATATTTAGCCGATCGGGTCGCAGTGATGCATGAAGGACGCATCGTCGAGCAGGGGGGGGCGACCCGACTGATCGAGCAGCCGCAACACGCCTACACGCGATCTTTGCTCGCATCGGTACCGCGTTTGCGGACCTGATGAGCTTGTTTGGCGGCCAGATTAATGCCATGAATAAGCCATTCAATACCTAAGCTCAGACTTTCGTCGATGCGGCCCTTACCGGTCTTGGCCGCAGACATGGCAAGTTGCAAATGAGGGTAGGGCTTTAGTGTTTGCGGCTTGATCAAATGACCTTGTAAGGCACGACGAGAGATCAAAAGGCCAAAGCCATCAACAACCGTACCGTAGAGCCGAAACCAATGCAGGCGTTGATCACTAGGCACGCCAGCCTCAGCGAGTCGCTCTAAGATCCACTCCATAAGACTTAAGCTTTGCCCATCGCGCAGCAGTCGACTATAAATGAGTGGTGCGGTACGCGGGAACTGTCTAGCCATGGCAACATGCTGGGCAAAGCAATCCCTCAAGGCTTCATCCCAGGGAGTTTCTACGCGGGGACGTGCGCGGATTACGAGCTCTTCAGCAACCGCATCGAGTAATTCGTCTTTCGATTGAAAGTAGTGATAAAGCGACATGGCCTCTACACCAAGGTGGCGTGCCAGGCTGCGCATGCTTAAGGCCTCAACCCCCTCCATTTCAATCCGCGTAATCGCGGCAAGCACAATGGTTTGAGAGCTTAGTTTTCTTCCTGGTGCATCAGGAGTCATGAATTTATTTGTGTCATCGCATGGCGAAGTGTAGCCGGATAACCCTCAAACGATATCGTTGGATGCTGACGCTCACTGATCTTTAAGGATGGTTTCAAAGTTTGGTTGGTTCATAATTCCAAAAACGATGCGTTGAATGGATTTACTTCTAGGCGAGAAGTACACGCTCAGTCGCGTAGCAGGCAAAAATGGACAAAGATCTTCAAAAAGCATTTCGACACCGAGATCGAGGCGAGACTTTGCAGGCGGAGCTGATATTGCGCAGTTTGCTTGCGAGGCAAGCTCACGCGCTCGAAGCGCGCCTGAGCTTGGCTGAGATTGTTGCGCAACGAGATGATGTCAACGAGGCACTTAGATTGCTCGCAGAAGCGCCACAAAGTGGACAAGTCACCATTCCTATTTTGGTATGTCGTTCCCGAATTAAGTGGCAAGCGGGAGATATTCGCGGCGCTCGTTGTGACCTTGAAACCCTTCTGAGCCTCGATAATCAACATCATGTGGGCTGGCTCATGCTTGATGAAGCTTGCCAAGCCTTGGGGGATCATCGCGCTGCCTTGAGGGCTCGATTCAAGGCATTTTCAGCTGCAAGAAGAAAGGGGCGATGGCTAAACCGCGAAACAACTGAACCAGAACTTGTCGAAACTGTCTTAAGGTCTGCAGGTACATTGAGACGTGAGAGAAAAGAGGCGCTTCTTTCAATAATTGCTGACCTGCAGGCGCTTTTTGGGGCTGATTCAACCAATCGGCTTGAACAGGGCGTTAGATCCTATCTGGGCGAGGCGCCTGGACCCACAGATCCCCAGCAGCGACCCAAGTTTTTCTTTGTCCCCGATTTGCCGATAGGTCCATTTCATGACGCGCTTATGCAGCCCTGGGCAAAGTCACTAGTTCAGGCGTGGCAAGAGATTCGCAAAGAAGCGTCTACTCTGCTTCATTGTTCGACGAATTTCGAAGACTTTCTGGGGCTCAAGCCCACAGAAGTAGCCCCCGATTTGGTTGGTGGCCGGGCTCAACGGCCGGCCTGGGATGCATTTTTCTTTTATCGACGCGGTAAGCGATTTGACAAGCACCATAAGCTTGCGCCTGCTACAAGCGAGTTGCTCGAAGCTTCATCACTATGCCATCTACCGAATCAAGCGCCCGAGATACTTTTTTCGGTGTTACGCGCGCAGTCACACATCATGCCTCACCACGGAACCACAAATGCCAGATTGGTCTTTCACTTACCTTTGATTGTTCCAAGGGACTGTTCGCTCAATATCGTAAATCACGGCGAACATGTCTGGCGCGAAGGAGAGCCAGTTATGTTTGACGATACGTATTTGCATGAAGCATGGAATCGCTCTGATGAGGATCGGGTTGTTCTGCTCATGGATTGTTGGAACCCCCATTTAACCGAGGCGGAAAGAGAAGGATTCACAAGAATCGTTGAAATCGTGGATGCAATTGAAAACTAACGTCCCCTTTCAAGCGTCTAGACCGCAACCGGTTATGGCTTACCACCTCATTTTGTTCTCAATTGAGTTTACGGGTTTGGACCAAGTTGTCTGAGCCAAACTTAGCCTCAATGACCGTCCACGACATCTGAAGTTTTGTTGCAGTTAAACCACGTATGTTAGTGAACTGGTACCAGAATTGGTCGAAATGAGACAAATTTTTTCCCATTGAGTTTGTTGGCTTTTAGTGCCTACCAATTTGGACATCAGTCTGTCACACTACATCCGTGGTATTCGAGCGGCGTCCTATCGAGATGTGACCGGGCCTGGGTGAGAATATCGAGAATTTGTTTGTAGTCGTGGATGAATCGAACTTTTGGGAGAATGAGTTATGTTCCGTAAAACACCCGTTAGCGTCTGTGTGGCGCTTGCTTTTGGGGCTGGGGCCAGTGTCTTTGCTTCGCAGGCACTTGCTCAAGGCACAGTTGAGGTGACAGGTTCACGAATTAAGCGCGTTGATGCCGAAGGCGCACTACCTGTCACCGTGGTAACGCGTGAGCAATTAGAGACAAGCGGTGTTACTTCGGTTGCAGAAGCTGTACGAAACATTACTTTTGCCGCATCCGGAAACTTCAGGCCTCAGTCAGGTTCTTCGGCACAATCATTTGCTGGCTTGGATCTCAAAGCACTGGGGACGGGTCGTACCTTGGTTTTGATTGACGGGCGCCGCGCTCCCAAGGGTCCGATGGGGCCTACTGGCGCTGACATGAACGCTATTCCGCTTGGTGCTGTGGAACGCATCGAGATTCTTACCGACGGTGCATCAGCTATTTACGGCTCGGATGCCATAGCAGGTGTGGTAAACATCATCACTCGCAAAGACTTTGAAGGGTTCCAGTACGCCTTTGGTTACACCGACCCATCAAATGCGGGAGGAGAACGGCGTGAAGGGTCAGTGCTTTTTGGGACGTCGGGCAAAGATGGTCGCGTGATAGCAGGGGTTTCGTTCAATGAGCGTGGCATGGTGTTTACCAGTCAGAGACCCTGGGGAACCGACAAGGGTGTTTCATCCTTTGGCAACAACTATGTCACAAGCCAAGGGTTAAGAGCCGTTCCAGGTGGCTGCGGCGATAAAGATTTTTGGACCACGACTACAGGCACATGTTCTTTCGACTTTAATTCGAGGGGTGCTGATGATGCAGCGGTGAAGAATGCTTCGCTGTTCGCGAAGGGCGAATATAAAGTAAATAAAGACTGGTCTTTGTATGCTAATACCGGGGTTACAAGGGTGGAAAGCTTTGGTCGCTACGCTCCTACGCCTGGCGCAGTTGTTCTGAGTGCAACAAGTCCTAACAATATTGTTTCGCAGGTCGACCCTTCGATGGCAGGAAAGTCTGTGACATTGCGGCATAGGTTCGCAGCTGCAGGTAACCGGGATACGAATACGAACAGTAACGTGTACGACTTACTTCTTGGGACTCAGGGGCAGATCCGTGATGTAGCCATCGATGCGGGTGTTCGCTGGACGGATTATCAATATATTGAATTAGGCCGAAATTATATTGTTACTGCTATTGCTGAACAGTTTATTAATTCTGGAAAGTACAATATTTTTAAGCCCAGCCAAAATTCACCTGATGTCCTTAATGCTATCAAGGCAACAATTGGTAGAGATTCAAACTTCAAGATCGCCGAGATGTATGGCACCGCTTCAGTGCCTTTGATGAAAATGGCAGGCGGTAATGCACAGGTGCTCGTCGGCGGCGAGCGCCGCATGGAGTACTACCAGGATCTCTACGACTCACTTTCGGAAGGTGGTCAAATTCTAGGCTCTGCCGGTAACTCCGCGGGCGGCGATCGCGGTGTAACCTCAATGTTTACCGAAGCCTTGTTGCCAGTTGCAAGGGGTGTTGAACTCTCACTTGCAGCGCGTCACGAGAACTACTCTGACTACGGAAGCTCAAATGCTCCCAAGGCATCGGTTCGCTGGAAGCTCAACAACAACCTCTTGCTTCGTGGCTCAGTCGGTGCGGGGTTTGCAGCACCTTCGCTTGATAAGATCACCATGAAAGAGTCGTTCAGCGCTGAGTCGGTAATCGATCCCAGAACTTATATCGCATTCGGTGGTGCGGCTGCTCAGGCTAACTCCAGGCAGGTTCAAGTCGATACTTATTACATCGCCAATCCCAATCTTTCAGCAGAGAAGTCGAAGAACTGGTCACTTGGTTTTGTTTGGGATGTCGTGCCTCAGGTTAGCCTGAAGGCCGATCTTTGGAACATTGACGTAACCGATAAGATTGCGCAAATCACGGCCCAAGGCATTATCAATCGCTCCAATGGTACCGATCCTCGCGCTATTCCCTCGGGTTTAGGCATCACGCGTAATGCTGTTTCGGGCGCCATTGAACGTATTCAGGCGGGCTACGGTAACGAGGGCGAGATTGGTCTTCGTGGGGTCGACCTGACGGTGAATGCACGCTATAAGGTGCTCGGTAAAAACATCGACCAACGCCTCATCTGGTCGCGGATGAATAGCTACGTGGACGATGGTGATGAACTTGCAGGTACCGCAGGTTTACCGAAGGATCGCATGGTGCTAGCAACCAAAGTGCCAATGATACCGAAGATGGATCTATTTTGGTATGCGAACTATATCGGCGCCCACGGCGACACTGAAGGGGGTACCCGTTATCGTGGCCGAACCTCTCATGACATACAGATAGTATGGAATACACCTATGAAGGGTGGTCGTCTATCGGTTGGTGTAGTTAATTTAACGGGTTGGTATCCGTGTAGCCGAGGTATAGGGTCAGCGGATTGCATTCCATATGATGGCCGAAATTTTAACTACTACTTGTATGACTCATATGGCCGTCAGCCCTACGTTAGGTTTACCCAGCGTTTCTAAGCGTTTAGCCTAATCTAATGTTTGAATCAAAGCGGGGCCTCGTGCTCCGTTTTTTTATAGGTGTAAGCGGACAGCTAAGCTTCTCGGGTATGATCTTGTGATCTAAGGTAGCGACCGTCTTAAACTAAGCGATGTCGTACTAGTCTTAAACTTAGAGCACAAATAATCTGGGAGAGAGCTTGATGACAAGTGATAAGGATTTCGCGTTCGATGGCCATTCGCCTCGTTTGACGTCCGCCCTTTATAAGCAGTTTTGCAAAAACATTACGAAGGGTTTGGTGTCCGCCATGCTTGCCTTTTCCGCGATTGTTTTGCCTGCTGAGGCATCAGCAGAACAGGTCGCACTGAGAGACTTTTTTGAGCGCAGGCAATTCATCAACATGAAGCTTTCGCCCGATGCACGCCATATTGCCTTTTCTTACGAGCAAGGTAATGAAGTTAGGCTCGCCGTGATGACTGCAGCCGATAGGAAAATCGTTAATCATTTCAGTTTTGGCGATGCCATGCATGTCCAAGAATTTATTTGGGCAACTGATCAAAGGCTAGTGATGGCAGTCGGCAAGGTGACCGGCTACCTGGATAGTGATGGTCGCCCCACTAATCTTTACGCTTCAGATATCAATGGGGACAATCGACGCGAGATATTTGAGATGGCATCATCGCGTTACGCCTTGCTTCATCGCTTGCCAAAAGATCCCGCCCATATTTTGATCGCGAAGTATCACTGGGCTGATAATGGTAAGGGTAAGGTTCACCGTCTTAATATTGAGAATGGCAGGCTTGACTATACGGCCGATGAGCCATCAGGTGATATTCGTGGTCTCGGGGCTGATACCGAAGGCAGGGTACGGATTGCCGTTGAGACGCTCGAAGGCAAGTCTGAGGATGACGAACGAACATTTTTGCATGTGCGCGGAGTCGGCGAGAACAAGTGGACCAAGCTTGATCTCGCAGCCAAGCGCAAGCGGGTTGCCTTTCAGCCGGTCGGCTTCTCTGCCGATGGTCAGCGTGCGTACTTTTTATCGAATTTTGATCAAGAAAAGCAGGACAAGCTTGGACTTTTCGAATACGACTTTCAATCGAAGAAAGTAGATCTGGTCCACCGTGAGGCCGATGTTGATCTGGCAGGCCCTCTTCTAGGAGCTAATGGCGAAGTCTTAGGCGTCTTTCATTTAGGCGGGCGTGGTGAGCAGCTATTGATGGATGACCGGGTCAAGCATGGACAGTTCATCAATATGCTTGTGCAGGCTTTTAAGGGCCAGCACGTCTCAGTTACTTCTTATAGCGATGACGGCAATCAAGCAATCGTGCGCGTTCGTAGTGATCGTAACCCAGGCGAATTTTATTTATTCGACTTGAATACACGCAAGGCCATCTTTCTCGAAGCGAGTCTGCCCAAGATTAAAGCCAAGCAAATGCTTGATACCGAACCTGTCGTGATTGCTGCCAACGATGGTATGCGTTTACATGCGCTTATGACTCGACCGGCGTCCAAGTCTAAACAGTTGCCACTTATCATCAATGTCCACGGTGGTCCATTTGGCGTGACTGATTTCTGGGGGTTTCATCCTGAGTCACAGTTCTTCGCAAGTCGCGGCTATGCGGTTTTGCAGGTGAACTACCGCGGGTCAGGTAACCGGGGTTCCGATTTTGAGCGGGCGGGCTACCGCCAATGGGGCACCAGAATGCAACAGGACTTGGTTGATGCCACCGAGTGGGCAATCAAGGAGGGCATTGCTGACCCCAAGCGGATTTGTATTTATGGCGGTAGCTACGGTGGCTATGCGGCGCTCTGGGGTGTCATTAAAGATCCCGACCTTTATCGTTGTGCCGTCGGTATCGTTGGTGTATACGATTTAGTACAGTTCAGAAAAGGCGACGGATCAGATTTCAACCGTCTTGGTGGCGATTACTTTGAGAGGTTTATGAAAGCCCGGGTCGGCGAAGATCCGGAAGCCCTCAGGGCCGCGTCACCAGTCCACCATGTCGACAAGATCAAGGCAGAACTTTTTATCATCCACGGTGAAAAAGATGTGCGGGTTCCTGTTGAACATGCTTATAGGCTTCGCGACGCGCTTAAAAAGGTGAATAAAAATTTCGAATGGATGATCAAGCCCGAAGGACACGGTTTTTACGATGTTAATAACCGCGTCGATATGTACACCCAGGTATTAGCATTTTTTGAGAAACATATTGGTAAAGCGCAGTAAATCGGCGGCCTCCTTCACTGCTTGGCTCATCAATTTGTTTCGTCGTACAAACGGTAGTGTCACTCGAGACTTCGTTAGTTCGATTTAGCTAATTTGAGCGTCCAGGCTAGCGTTGCGTTAGCCTCATGGAGCGGCTTAAGTTCAAAATTGAGAGCGCCCGCCGTCCCGGCAGACGCGGCGCTGGTGACAGAAGCTAAGGCGCTTCTTATCGAAGTCTCCGATTGGGCTACTTTACATAACTGTCGGAGACGCTCTTTGGAATCAGCGAGAAGGCTGTCGAGCTCGACCAATCGTGTCTTGGCTACCTTTGCACCTTCACTTCGTGATCCTTGAAGAATCTGGCTAACCCAGTCTCTTGTATCGAGCAAGATATCGGGGACGAGGCTTTTGCCGCATCGATCAGCAAGATTATCGAGGCAAAGATTATATCGATCACGCAGGGCGATCAATTGCTTATTACTATTCAGTTGTCGCACAACCCGTGCCCGATTTGCCATTGCGAACGGCTCGGTCAGGGCAGTGGCTAGATCAATCAAACCACCCTCGCCACGCAAAAAGTCAATATGAGCAGACTCTTCCTGCGCTTGGCCAACGATGAGCGAATCCTCATGGTGGATCAGCCAGAGCAGGGTGCCTGAGGGCTTGAGTACGCGTAATGCCTCGGGTAGGACCAAGGGCAGGTCGCCGTACTCGGCGCCAAACTGTGAGACAAGCCAATCGGCTGAATCAGCTTCAAAGGGCAAGTGTCGAAAGTCTTGCGGTGCAAGAAAGCGAATGCGAGCTCGCTGCTCAGATCGAAGTCTAGCTAGCCATTGCGGACGCAGCTCGGCATAATCAATGCCCAGATATCGAGGCGCCTCGCTCAGTTCATCGTGCAATAGCATGGCAATCGGCCCGTTGCCGCAACCAAAATCGATCACTTGTTGCTCGGGCTTACTGTGCTTGAGTAGTTGCTCACGCCAAAAGCTAGCAATCGCTCCACCATGATTATCGGCAAAGCTACTCGCGCAGGCGTGGAGCAGACCCTTATCCCAATACCGACTCCATGCCTCGGCTTCGCTAGAGGCAAGCTTCACAGTGGGTTGGGCACTAGCGGGCGGCTGCGGCATACACCGCCCAAAGCTTTGCGAGCTCTCCGGTCCCGTCACCCTGAACGCTTGCAAATACCGCTCGAGCCTTCTCGCGCTGTCCAGCCATGACAAGTGCAGTACCGTAGAGAAGCTTGGCGTCTTCGGGGCGTTTGATACCTTTGATCGATAAGCCCTTTTCCATCAAACGTATGCCCTCTGCGTTGTCGCCCGCCAAAACTAGGCTGTAGCCTACATTGAGCATGGCGTTGCCGTCTTTGCCGGCAGATGCTTCGACTTTAAGGGCTTGAAGTCCTTTGCGATCTTCTTCAACACTTTTTGTAACCATGGCACGAAGCCTGCGGTGCCGATCAGCCTCATCGCCACTTCCGAGAAGCTTTTCTGCGAAACCCTGCTCAAGAAACCGATTCGCTTCGAGGGAAAAGCCCGCTGTTAATGCCATTTGGGCGTACTCAAAGTACTCATTGGCGCTGCGCAGATTGCCCGTAAGCATTTTCAATCGTGCAACATCCATCACAAGTCGATCAGGGAAGCCTTGGCGTGTTGAAACACGGTAGATGGCTTCAGCCCAGTAATCTTTCTTAGGATAAAAACTTAGAAGTTTCTCCACGGTGCTCGCATAGCCTGCTGCATCTTTTTTGCGCTGGTAGATGCTTGCTAGCAACTGGAGCCTATCCTCCGGTGGATTCTTACCCGCCTTTTCAAGCAACTGAAAATCGACAAGCATTTCGCGTGCGGCGCCGTCAAGATCACCTGCCATGTACATCGACTGCACCCATAGCAGGCGCATCGTGCCTTCTGGCCCGCCTTCTTTGAAATAACGAGCACACCATTCAGCCGCTTTGCTATAGTTTTTAACTCGGTAAAAATTCCCTGCGACTGCTTCAATAATTTTGTGTTTTTCAGCCGCTGCAACGCGCCCGCTTCCGATCACCGCATCAAATGCCTTCGCGGCTGTATCGGCATCACCCGCCAAGCTAGCAGCTGCTCCACGCATCCGCTCGATAATGTAATTTTCATAGGCGTTGCGGTTGGGAAAGGATTCGACTTCTTTGAGTCTTTGCAAGGCTTCCTGGCCCTTACCTGCCTTCAAAAGCTCTTGAATCGTGGTGAGGGGCTTGCCCATTTCAGCCCGAACTGTATCGGGGTTGGTGGCTTGTGTGGCCCCCTTGGGCGGCGCCTCAGGCGAGGCGGCAGCAAGCAAGAGCCTAGGTCCCTCGGCATATGCCGCCTGTTGTGCCATTACGCCGAGGGGGAAGCTCGCACTAATACCTGCAACCACGAGTAGGGCGCTAGCGCCCCTTGTGAAGACGCTGACTTGAATATGTCGCTTCATTATTAGCCTGC
>VGHV01000040.1 GCA_016868095.1 Betaproteobacteria bacterium | reverse complement strand
ATGTACTTGAGTTATATCGAACCGGTATCAACATTCAATTTGCTTTACGCGGTCTCTGCAATCGCAATGCCAATTATTGGCGGTATGTCACATTGGATTGGTCCTGTTATTGGTGCAATACTACTTTCTAGCTTGCAACAGCTTGTCACCGTGACTATTTCAAGCGAATTAAATGTTTTGGTGGTCGGCGTGCTTCTTGTGCTCTTTGTGGTAGCAGCACCGGATGGCGTCGTCGGCTTATACAAGCGATGGAAATCCTCTTAAAAGTCGATAGCGTTACAAAACGCTTCGGAGGCTTCACAGCACTCAACGCAGTGAGTCTTGAAGTAAGGCGGGGTGAACGCCTAGGCTTGATCGGTCCGAACGGCTCGGGAAAAACAACACTTATTAATTGTATATCGGGTGCTCTTATTAATGAATCAGGAGGAATCTCTTTTAATGGGCGCTCAATTATGTCGCTCCCGGCCTATCAGAGAACTAGGCAAGGAATTGCACGCAGTTTTCAAATTCCTAGGCCATTTCGAAGCATGACAGTGATTGAAAACTTACTCATACCTCTGGCCTATGTCAGGGGGTTTAGTGGTGGGAAGGCTGATGGATGTGCCGAACAGATTCTTACGAGTATCGGTTTAGCCGCGAAAGCTAATCAGCTATGTAGCCATTTGACCCAGGTCGAGCTCCGTAAATTGGAGCTTGCTCGCGCAATGGCGGCCGAACCCCAATTGTTGATATCTGATGAAGCCATGGCTGGATTAGCTGGAACTGAGATTGACGAAGTGCTCTCAATACTGCATACCTTAAATAAAAAAGGTATAACCATTATTATGATCGAACACATCATGCAGGCTGTCATGTCATTTTCTGAGCGCGTGATTTGTCTTGATGCAGGCCAAATCATTTGTCAGGGTACGCCCACCGAGGTGGTAGCGGACCCCTACGTACAGCGAGCCTATCTTGGCGATTAAGCTCCATATCGAGGGTGTCCATGCTAGCTATGGCGCTGTCAAAGCCCTCCAAGGAGTCTCTTTATCGATCGAGCAAGGTAAGACTGTTACACTACTTGGTACAAATGGAAACGGCAAAAGTACATTGATGAAGTGTCTAATGGGCATGGTTCGCCCCAGTGCAGGACAAATTGTTTTTGAAATTGACGGTCGATGCCACGATTTTGCTCAACTTAGCACTGAAGCAATTGTTAACTTAGGCGTTGCGCTTGTACCCGAGGGTAGAAGGCTATTTCCCAGATTGACGGTTGAGGAAAATCTTTTGCTCGGCGCTTTCCGTCAATCGGCGCGAGTGAATATTCAAAAAAATCTTGCTTTTTGTCTTGAGGCTTTTCCAGTGCTCGCTGATCGAAAGAACCAACTCGCTGGCTCTATGTCCGGGGGGCAGCAACAAATGTTGGCGATCGCACGAGCCATCATGTCATCACCGCGCTTACTGCTTGTCGATGAGCCTTCGGTTGGACTTTCCCCTTTATTGGTATCCCAAACAATCACGAAACTAAAGGAACTCAAGGAGCAATATCAACTCACCTTGCTTATGGCAGAGCAAAACTTTAACCAAGCGATGCGAATCGCTGATTACGGCTACATCATTGTGCATGGTGAGATTGTTTTTCATGGTGACGTACCAACGCTTAAGGAGAACGATCTCGTCAAGAGTTACTACCTCGGGGTAGCTTGATCGGAAACTACCGATTTCGCTGGTCGGAGCTTTTAGAGCGCTTGACCATCGCGGACCCCTCGTTTGTTTTATAACGTCGCGGGTACCTTGTAGTCAGCGCCCAAGACAACGGAGCCCCAAGGCATCGACTGAGCGTCCCAGTTAAAGCCGAAATGTCCCATAAGCGCGTGCGCATCTCTGAAAATCCGCTGAATCGGATAATGGTCATAGATGCCATTTGCTCCAGCTAAGCTGTGCAAACTATCGACCGCTTCGGTGCATAGCTGCACGGCGAAAGCGACGTTGCGTTTGGGTCGAAGTTTCTCGATCAGGCTCGGGATGTGATCTTCTGCTGCCATACGCTGTGCAATCTTGCAGTCCTCGAGCGCGAGTGCTCTTGCCGCATCGATTCGCGCGCCTGCAGCTGCCAAGCGCTGCTGCACACTTGGTAAATCGCGCATCTTGAGGCTTTGATAACTGGTGCTTCGTTGTTCCACCAGTTCGATGGTCGACTCAAGTGCGCCTTGCGCGTTACCGATTGCCGCTCCGACCAGGCAGTGTGTGCCCATGGTTGAGAGTCCGATGGTGAACAATGGATTTTGATGGATCGAGGCACCTGGAAATTCGCGACCACCTCTAGCCTTGAGCATTGAAAGTGCACGATGACTAGGCACGAACACATCCTTGGCCTTCACTGATTTCGAGCCAGTGCCTGACATACCCAATACATGCCAGTCGTCGACGATTTCGTAGTCTTGCTTCGGCACCAGGCACATCAAATGGTCAAGCACGCGATCACCGTCGCGCAAAAGCGCGGCGAGCATATTCCAGGGACTCGGATCCACACCACTTGAGAAATTCCAGTGTCCAGACAACACAAAGCCACCATCGACAGCTTTCGCACTGCCTTGAGGATATGCAATCCCTGAAGCAATCAGCGCATCAGGATCGCTATCCCAAATATCACATTGCGCCTGCTCTTCATACAGAGCCAGCATCCAATGGTGAATGGCCCAATTTCCAACACACCAGGCAGTTGATGCACAAGCCCTTGCCAGCTGTGCCGGAATCCTAACGAGACTCTCAAAGGGTAATTCCATACCCCCCCAACGCCTCGGTTGAACAAAGCGTAACAGGCCACTTTCATGAAGGTCCTGAATCGTTTCAGGCAACATCCGGCGAGCTTGCTCCGTAGCTTGTGCCCGTTCACGCAAACGCGGCACAAGCGCCCGAGCGCGATCGATCGCTTCGTCCATGGTGCAAGCTGAAAAATCGCGCACACCCGTGGCGGATGAACCTGCTTTGTCGGTTGCCACTGCCAAGCCTTCAGCACGGGGCGCATTCATCGGATTTGCTCCACGCGTTCCATCTTTGAGTAGTCCTCGCCACCCCAGTCGGGCGCCTCGGTGATGCCAAAAAAATTCAACTCAATCATGAGTCCGTTGGGATCTCGAATAAAAAGCTGATAAAGATTTGAATCAGGCAAAAACCGGGGACGAAACTCAATGCCTTTTTCTTTGAATCGCTCAACAAAACCACCCGGATCATCGGCAAGAAAAGCAATGTGATCGACCACCCCACTTTGGTCGCAAGCAGCATGCGCTGGTGTGCCTAGGTAATAAGTCTCTCGATTCGGAATATCATTAGGGCCCATATGCACCTGAATCTTGCCGCCTGTCCCCAGCCAATAGCCAGGGAATGGGAAGTTCGGGCGCGGCATTTGTTCAAACCCCAATACCTCGGTGTAAAACGCTCGGGTCTGTTCTAGGTCGTTAGCCCGAACAAAGTAATGATTCAAGTCGACAATAGCCATGGATACCTCGCCCAAAACAAAAACACCGAGCCAATTGCTGCAATTCGCTTAAGACCTGACTATAAAGCTAATTGATCAAGCGATCAACAAACCCAAATCCAATCGACTCAAACCTAAAGCCAGTCGACTGGCTGTTTGATGAAATGACTGCACCGGCCCAAGCTATGAATTCAGAGCGTACAACATTTAACATCCCTGCTGCCTGGTTTGCCATGGTCATGGGTCTGGGAGGCCTTTCGATTGCCTGGCAACGGGCAGAATCCTTATTCGGACTCCCTTCCCTGGCAGGCTACGCGGCAGCCTTGCTTGCGCTTGGCGTGTTCTCATACTTGCTTGCAGCGTACCTTCACAAAATAGTCCGATTGCCGGATGCTTTTCTAAGCGAATTTAGGCACCCAACACAAGTGGCTTCTGTCGGTGCAATCCCGATTTCCATGGAGATTCTTGCCGTAGCTTTTATTAATCACCATCCAGGCCTAGCTGAGTTGATGCTGCTTGCAGGCATGCCATTACAACTTCTCGTGGTAGGCACGATGTTTCGACGCTGGCTCGTCGGGGAAAAAATTGATCCCCAATCAATCACGCCAGCCTGGTTTATCCCTTGCGTTGGCGGCGTTTTGGTGCCCTTAAGTGCCCCCCAACTTGGTTATGTCGCGCTGGCTTGGTTTTTCCTTTGCATCGGTCTTTTGTTATGGTTTTTTCTAATGCCGATTTTGCTCGCCAGACTGATTTTTGTTGGACCGCTTCATGAAGCTGCACGACCCTCCTTACTGATCCTCTTGCCACCCCCTGCACTCGGTATGGTCTCTTACGCCACCTTGAGCGGGCAAGTCGACGTTTTTGCCATCAGTTTGTTTGTACTCATGCTTTTTATCGTACTGGTCTTGTTAAGCCTTGCCAGGTCTTTAACGCGATCAGACTTTGGTATGGCATGGTGGGCATTCAGTTTTCCTACCGCGGCAAGTTCAGGCGCATGCAGCTTTATGGCCCTACAAACAGGTGCGCCGGCAGCCAAAGGACTAGCGCTTGTTGCTCTTATTATTTGCACGTTAATTATCCTGTCGCTCTTGATTAGGACGACGGTTGAAGTTTCAAAATCCGGAATCGAATCGCTTCGCTAGTGAAGCGAGGGCTTGTGCAAACAAGGCTCACCGGTCAAGCTTTGTGGCATGTGGATCATTGAACAGTACCGAGTGATCGGACGAGCTTTTGCGGTGCGTGACCTGGCCGTTCAAAAAATCAGTGATTAAAGGAAAAGTATGAAAACGATACAACTTTCTGAACAGGATATGCTATCGAGACTTGCTCGCTATCGCGAGTTATCTCCGCTGACCATCCAAAGCGATCCATCGATTCCTACAGAGGCACGTGATGTCATTTACGCGCGCCAGTTGATGTCCGTGATTGGACTGGAAAACGCAGATACGCCAATTAATCGTTCTGCTCCGATTATCGGTGCAGGTGGTATCACAATGACACTTGCGGTTTGTCCACCAGGCCAGGGCCCAAGTCTTCACAATCATGCGCAAACTTATGAAACATTCACGGTGCTCAAAGGCCGTTTTGAAGTCACCTGGAACGACAACGGAAGCGGTTGCGTTAGCCTTGAAACCTGGGATACCTTATCCGTACCTCCGGGAGTCTGTCGAGCCTTTCGAAACATCGGAACAGAAGAAGCTGTCTTGCAGGTTATTGTCAGTGGCGGTGTTCACGATATGAACGATATAGCGTTTACCCAAGCTAGCGCTGACCGAATTCGCGGTATTGCGCCTGACGCCTTGAGTCGTTTTGAAGCACAAGGCTTTCGTTTTAACGCCGACGTCGAAGTACCTATTGTTGGCGCACAGCCCCTTGCTTGAAGACGATTGGCTTAAAGCCATCAAACCATCGATAAGAAGTCGAAGGAACACAATCATGAAGACGTCCTGGAAACATGTAAAAGAGCTTTCGCGTGAGGACATGAGCGGGAGAATCGCAAGATTCAGTGAACTCAGGGGATCAGACGGCGGATTGCCTGATAGCAGCCTGCCTGAGTGCGAGAGAACCTTGTATGCAGTGATCGGGTTTCAGCCCCCCAAATCCAAGAATAAGGCGCTCACCTCACCCGTGGGCGCAAACGCAAGTGCGATGCCCGCCATTAGTATCGCCGAAGGATTTAACTTGGGCTATTGCAAGGCTAAGCCGGGTAAAGGGCCCTTAATGCATAACCACAACACCAATGAAACCTTCATCCCAATGACCGGGACCTGGCGATGTGAGTGGAACGAGGGAGCAGAAAAACTTTCGGTTGACCTCGAGGCCTACGACGTGATTTCCTTTCCACCTGGCGTCGCTCGGCGTTTCATGAATGTTACAAAAGCGGCACCCGATGAAGAACATCTTCTTATGTTTGTGATTGGCGGCAACCAGCCAAAGGCTGAATTCACGCTCGCAGCTATGGAACGATGCAAGGCTTGGGAGGCGCAAGCGATTCAGAGAAAGCCAAAAATAAAGAAGAAACCGCCATCAGCCTAGTCAACAACGACATCCAACGCCCTTACTTTGGATGGTGCTGGCCTGCCGCATTAGAAAGCATTCGATCAATCCAGGCAATCGAGAACGCAGACAGGATAAAGGCGATGTGAATTAGGGTTTGCCAGAGCATCGTTTTTCACTTAAGGATTCGGCGGAGATGAACGTCTTGAGCAAATGAATCGATGAAATGCCGATGATCGCGGTTGCAAGCTTCACTTTGAGAATGTTTGCGTTGACGTGTGAAAGCCATTCAGGCTGATCAGGATGGCCGTCCAGATCAAGTCGCGACACGAAGGTTTCATAGCGACCGATGATCACCATAATGAGTAAATTTGAAATCATCACCACGTCGATCAGCGACAAGACCATCAACATCACCACAATTTCCTTGCTACGGGCGACCACACTCCCTCCCATTAGATATGCCTTCCGCATGGTTTGCCATGGTCATGGGCCTTGGCGGTTTATCGATTGCCTGGCAGCGAGCGCAAGCCCTGACTGGACTCAGCGAGCATGCAGGTTATGCAGCGGCCTGGTTTGCATTGGCTGTATTCGTCGTCTTGCTCACGGGCTATTTGCGCAAGATCCTCTTCAATCGCGAACATTTCATCGCAGAATTTCATCACCCAACGCAAATTGCCTTTGTTGGCGCTGTGCCGATTTCGATGGAAGTGCTGGCAGTTGCCTTTGTCAACCACCATCCGAGCCTGGCAGAAGTCTTACTGCTAATCGGGATGCCCTTGCAACTCCTTGTTCTTGCAAGCATGTTTCGGCGCTGGTTGTTGGAGAGAAGATCGCTCCCGAATCAATAACACCTGCCTGGTTTATTCCTTGCGTGGGCGGGATTCTTGTACCGTTAAGCGGCCCTCAGCTTGGCTACCACGCCGCCGCGTGGTTTTTTCTTTGCATCGGCTTATTGCTATGGCTTTTCTTAATGCCGATCTTGCTCGCAAGGCTTATCTTTGTTGGCCCGCTACCGCCAGCAGCCCAACCTTCCCTACTCATTCTACTGCCACTACCAGCGCTCGGTATGGTCTCTTATGTCACGATGAGTGGCCAACTTGATGTCTTCGCCATCAGCCTGTTTACCCTAATGCTTTTTATTGCGGTCATTCTTTTAAGTCTCACCCGCTCGCTTACTCGATCAAGTTTCAATATGTCATGGTGGGCTTTCAGTTTCCCAACAGCCGCCTGCTCTGGTTCTTGTAGTTTTATGGCTTTACAAACTGGAGCACCTGCAGCCCAGGGTTTGGCACTTGCTGCGCTGCTGATTTGCTCGGTGGTGATTCTGGGACTGCTTCTTAAAACGATCGTTGCCATCGGCGAGACCATCTTAAGAGGCGGGCGACCCTAAGATCACCCGCCCGACTGATAGACGCCTTCGGATTAAAACTCAACCCGAAGCGTTAGCTGCGCGGCCCACTGTGATTCGCCAGCGTTCTGACGTGTCACAAGACTTTCCAAGGTACCTAAGCTATATACGTAACGTCCGTTAGCATCCAGACCACCGTAATTCACAAAGCTACGGTTGAGTGGGAATCCGATCTCATCAATCCGACCCCAGCGCTTATTGAGCAAGTTGCCAAAATTCAAGATATTCAGATTGATGCTCGCACGCTGACGGCCGAAAAACCCGGGTAACTCCTGACCGACGCGTACGTCAACGCTGTTCACCCAAGGAGCGTATGAATCATTACGTCCCACAACGCCACCCTTAGCATTGCTCAGTGCCTTATTCGACTCGACGATTTCCCAGAATTTCGCTTCTTCCGCAGCGCCGCCTTTAAAGCTCACCTCACCAGATCCCTGCTTAGTTGGGATGTACATCAAGTCATTACCGGAAACGCCATCACCGTTCAAATCATTGATGTATGTCCAGCCATAAGGTTTACCTCGCCGACCTTCATAAAAAACACCGACCGTTGTCCGATAGCGACCAACAAGCGGTTGACTCCACATCAAGCGGGCGCCGATACGATCACGAACCAAATAATTGGAGTTTTGTAAGACTGACTCATTAGGATTGAAAATATTACGATTCACCCAATTCGAGTTCGACACAGAGGAAGTCAGCGGACTGACCTCTTTTGCATCGGTGTAGGTATAGGCAACAGACCAAGCCCAGCCCTGTCGCAAGGGCT
This sequence comes from Betaproteobacteria bacterium, assembly GCA_016868095.1. Classification (GTDB taxonomy): domain Bacteria; phylum Pseudomonadota; class Gammaproteobacteria; order Burkholderiales; family Burkholderiaceae_E; genus UBA3064. The sequence goes on along the minus strand of VGHV01000040.1, from coordinate 4,119 downwards.
GCCCAAGGGACAGAGTAATTGAATCACCACCGCCTTTACTTGTCTCTTTGGCAAGTAAAACATTGTTGAAATTCGGATTACTGAGTGCCTTAGCTCTTAGGCCCGCGCAAGCACCTGAGCTGATGAAGGTCCCGTTAGCGTTCCAACAGCTCGCGTTATAGGCTTGGGCTGTATAGTAGAGCTCCCGTCCATCGGGACCGATTTTTGTTGGCGCACCTAAATTTAAGTGTTCGTAATAGATTGCGCTCTTGGTATCGGTCTTTAGCCACTCGACACCTGCAACAATGGTTCCCAATACCGGAACATTATGCATTTCGGTATCGTAAGCAAGGTTACCTTTCCAAACCGATGGCTGATTTAACCCTGGCGAAATAAAGTCCACGTTGGCAGCTGGAGGCGTGCCTGCAAGCGCGGGCTGTCCGTCAGGATTGGCACTAAAGCTTGCCTTTGCTGTGGCGCAGGAAGCAAACGATGTGCAACTGAATACACCCGTTGCCATACCAGTATTCGAATACGGATTCGACAGCCAAACGTTTGCAGCAGCGCCTTGGAAGAGGCCGACACCACCGCGTAACTGCGAACGCTTTTCTTTGCTGCCCAGATTCCAGTTAAATCCAACGCGTGGCTGAACGAGCACAGCACCATCCATCGTCGTCGAGTTGTCCAGACCGAATCCACCCGACTGACGTGTATTGGTCGCTGCGTTGCCAGCGATCATCGGTGCTGCAGCGGCTGGATTGGCAAGTGGCGATGTGGGGAAGTCCTGGCGATCAACACGCACACCAAACATCAAATTAACGTCGCGACTCAGCTTAAAGGTGTCTTGAGCGAAAAAGCCCGTGTTTTGGTAACTCCAAACGGCAACGCCGTCATTAAGGCTACGACCCGCGAGCGGCAACTGCACTTGATAAAACGATGGCCGTCCGAGACGGAAATTTTCGAGTACTGCCGCAGCAACCTGACTCGCGTTGGCGCTTGCGCAATTGATCGATCCAAAGCTATAGCTCAGGCTTGAACTGCTGTTTTCGCATTGGAATCGGTATTGCCCATTGGTGTCTTGCAAGAATGCGTTATAAACATCATTGTCGGCGTAATCAACACCGAATTTAAGTTCGTGATCGCCAAGGTTGTAATTGCCCGCAATATAGGTGTCTAGCGTCTCGGTCTTTAAAACGTTGAAATGTCGACTGCGCTCGGTACCCATGAGCAAGTCGCGGCTGTTTGCACTAACACCGGTTGGTGATCCGTCCGGAAGCGCACCAGAAAATCGTAAAGCAATTTGAGGTAGACGAACGCCGTTGACCGGTATGGGCATGCTTTCGTAGTCGCGCTTTGACACTTTCACTTCAGTGCTGAAATTGGGACTCCAGTCGGCAAACCACTGACCAACCAAACTGTCGAGCTTCTTTTCTTGGTTATACCAATAAGAACTTAGTGAAAGCCCAGTAGCAGAAAAACCAACCAGAAATGGCTCTGTTTGCTCGGTACGCGTAAAGCGCAGGCTAGCCTTATGGTCCTGATTAATATTCCAGTCAAGCTTTAGCAAACTGTCTTTAACATTAACTGCCACGCCCTGCGGGACATCGGCTGTCCCCACGTCAACGCCGTAGGTGTTTTTTGCGATGCCGATGGCATCGTTGATCATTTGCTGGGTAATACCGACGTTCGTAGTCGGTGATCCAATAGGACCAAAACTCGGTCTTGTGCGCGAGCTTTCAAACTGCTCATGATTTACAAAGAAGAACAGCTTGTCCTTGATAATCGGACCGCCTAGCGTAAAGCCTTTGGTTTCTTCTTTGAATTTTGGTGCATCAAAGTAGCTGTTGTTTGAAGCGTTGTAGCGATCACCCGCTAAGTTCTGATTTCTATAAACGTAATAAACACTTCCCTTAACATCATTAGATCCACTCTTGGTAACCGCGTTAATGTTCGCACCGGTATAACCTTTTTGAGTGACATCATAATTTGAGACATTGACCTGAACACTTTGGATTGCCTCGATCGAAACCGGTTGCTTGATCGTTGGAAGGTTATTTGACTCAAGCCCAAAGGTGTCGTTGGTTGTAACCCCGTCAATCGTGATCGAGTTATAGCGGGTGTTTTGGCCTGCTGCAGAAATTTCGCTTCGCTCTTTATCGGTCTGAGCAAGGCGCGGGTCAAAACGGGCATAGTCTTGCAAGCTTCGCTGAATCGATGCCATCGCTTGAACTTCTGCGTTGGTAATGTTGGTGCCCGCTCCCATGGCAGCGCGATCAAATACATCTGAGACCGAGCGGCCAGAGACCGTCACCGTTGCACTTGGTCCACCGAGCACCAAGCTGAGCGACGTAGTCTCAGCAAGTGTGAGGAAGACGCCGTCTTGTTTTTCAGTGCGACCGCCTTGACTTACCGTAACAAGAAAGGGCCCACCAACACGCAAACCTCGGGCGCTGAATCGTCCTTCTGCATCGGTTGTGGTGACACTTGTTGCGCCTGACTCTTTGTGGACGATCGCCACACTCGCACCGGCAACAGGCTTACCATCGGCTCCGTTTACACGGCCGGCTAGCGCCGCTGTTGTGTTTTGTGCCGCGGCTGGCACGATAATCGCTGCAACAGCCAAGGCAAGCGCAGATCGAAGAAAATCATGATGGTTTTCAAGTCGCATCACAGGCTCCAAAAAATCGCAATCAGCACCGATTTTCTCATGGCGAAACGACGGAATCGTGACAAAAGGCCATCAGGCCCGACAGTTGATGCGCTAAGCCCGCTAAGCGGCAAAATCTGAAACGCTCGGGCTTATTTGCCCGTTGGCTTATGGGTCTGTGCACCAAGTTGAGTCACAGTGAGCGCCCGCTCCCACAATAATGCGCCGTCGCTTGCGCGCACTTGCAAACGTAGACGGCGATCTTTGGCGGCTCCTTCAACGTGAATTGCGCAAAAATTTCGCTGGGTAACAAGAGTGCCCGCCTGTGTCATCGGATTATTCAAGTCCTCCTGTCTGGCTGGAAAGGTTCCGGCAGTCAGCGGTGAGCAAGTCAATTCCCAGTAGGCATAGCCCTTTTCACCGCGTGTGTGCATGAGCACACTGTGGTGCCGATCACCACTTAGAAAAAGCACGCCAGCAATCGATTCATCCTCAAGCCACTTAAGAAAATCCGCACGCTCTTTGGGATACCAATGCCAACCTTCCCAAGGGTTGATTTCATTGAGAAACTGACCGCCCGAGGCAATGATCTTGATGGGTGCCCGGGAATTTGCAAGCGCATTGCGCAGCCACCTCATTTGCTCATCGCCAAATTGACGACGCTCAGCTGGCCTGCCTTTGAAAGCATCGTCGCGAAAGCTCCGATTGTCGAGCATAAACACATCGACATCGTGAAGACTCATGACCGTTTGAATACCGGGCAATTGACTCGACCCGTAGGAACGGTTTGCCCAGTAGCGCTTAAATAGAGCCCTTGATTCGTCTGCAAGCGGGTAGCTGCTGTTGGCATCGTTGGGCCCAAAGTCATGGTCATCCCAAGTGGCCCAATGCTGCCCTGTGCGCAACAAGGCCTGCAAGGCAGGCAAAGCGCGCGATTTTTTGTAGCGATTATCGATGCCGACCGCACTGTGCCAGTCGGTTTCGCGCAGATAAATATTATCGCCAAGCCATAGTGTTGCCGCTGGCTTCATGTGTACCATAGCGCCAAAGATCTCATAGCCTGAGCCAAACCCTGGTCCCGGACGATCAGTTTCGGGATCGTTTGTGAAATGACACGAGCCTGCAAGGAATGTGAACGCTGGTGGCGCTTCGCGATACTGCCAAAGCGCGGGGGTGGCAAAACTAAAGGCCCCGGGCGCAAGCACATCCTTGCCGTCGATTCTTAAACTTGTATCGTATGTCTCCCCTGGTGCAAGGCCCTGAAGCTGCATATGGGCCGTGTTGGATGCGAGACCTATCGTTTGCAGTTGATGAACTCGGCTTGTCGAGGGTCCTTGTCGACGCGGCCAGTAAGTCAATTCAACAAGCCCAGGTGCATCGGTTTGCAACCAGATCGTTGTTGATTGCATATCCGTAAAACCTGCCATGGGGCCCGAGCGCAGGCCCTGCGCTGAAGCCAGTCCAGCAAAATGCCCGACCATCATCACGAAAAA
>VGHV01000039.1 GCA_016868095.1 Betaproteobacteria bacterium | reverse complement strand
CAAGCCCCAAAGATTCCAGCAAAGAACCACCGAGTAAGCACCCACGCCCAGAAAGGCGCCATGGCCAAAGCTCACCATGCCCAAGCGACCCATGATCGCCCAACTGGTGTAGATGTAGCCCCAAAGGGCTGCCATCACCATTAAGTGCAGCGGATACTTACCAAGACCTGTCCATGGTAAGAGCACGACCACAACCAGCAAAAGCACACTGAAATAGCGCAGATTCATACTCGCGGTTTCCTTATCCTTAAGGCCGGCCTAGCGAAAAGAGCTTCTCACCCAAAGCGGGCCTTAACGGCGCTTTGAGAGCAAGCCCTCGGGCTTCCAGAACATGACCGCAATGAAAAACACAAAAGCGATCACATAGCCCCATTCAAGTTGCAGGAAAAAGCCTCCCACCGAAATGAACTGGGCAAATACAAAAGCAGCCACCAAACCCCCAATCAGGTTGCCTAGTCCGCCCAAGACGCAAATGAGAAAAGTCAGCGGACCAAAGGTCAGCCCGATGGCGGGATGGACATCGTACTGAAGCACCAATAAGCAGGCTGCAAGCCCTGCAAAACCACCACCTAGCGCTGAGGTCAAAGTGTAGATTTGGCGAGCGTTGACCCCCATCAGTGGCATCACACCCCGGTCCTGGCTTATCGCGCGAATCGCAGTGCCAAGGTAGGTGTTGCGCAAAAACCACCACATGCCACCAATAGCGGCCACTGCCACCCCGAATGCGACCAAGCGTGCGCCAGAAAAGCTCATGTCGCCAAGGTTGAGACTGGGCATTCTGAAGCCTACGTTGCGAAACTCCACGCCGAATAAAACGGTGGCAAAAGCTTGCAAGAAAAAAAGCACTCCGCCGGTTACCAGGAGCTGGTTGATTGGCTCTGCGCTTAAGACCGGTGAAACCACGTACTGGTGAAGCAAGACGCCGCAAGCTGCCACCATGCTGATTGAAATCGCCATCGCAAGCGGCAGTGGCAAGCCTTGCTGGGTATGGAGCCACCAAATGCCATACATGCCAATCATCACCAATTCGGCATAGCAAATCCAGACCACATCGATCACGCCGAAAATGAGATTTAAGCCGAGCGACAATAAGGCGAGCAAACCGCCGAGCAGCACCCCATTGAGTACCGCTTCGAGCAGGAAAATATCAAAAATGCTATCCACAGCGCGCTCCCTGACTCAGACCAAACCGAGATAGGCTCGGCGAATCGCTTCGCTACCGAGCAAGGTCTTGGCATCACCACTGCTTCGGATCCGGCCGGTTTCAAGCAGGTAAGCACGATCGACCACTTGCAAAACCTGCTGAATGTTTTGTTCGACGATCAGCACGGTGTAGCCCTCGGTGCGCAACTGGCGTACCAAATCAAAAATCGACTGCACCACCACTGGGGCTAGGCCTGCCGAGGGTTCATCGAGCAAAAGCAGCCTGGGCCCGGACATCAGCGCACGCCCGATCGCACACATTTGCTGTTCGCCACCCGACATGGTGCCGGCAAGCTGATAGCGGCGCTCGGCCATCCTCGGAAACAGGCTGTAGACCTTCTCAAGCCTGCTTGAAAACTCAGCTCTGGCACCGGGCAAAAAAGCGCCCATCCGCAAATTGTCTTCAACGGTCAGACGCGGAAAAAGCCGCCGGCCCTCGGGCACATGGGCAATACCCAGCGATATCACCTCGTGAGCAGGTGCCTGGGTAAAGTCCTTTGATTCCATCGACAACTGGCCCGAGCGTAAATCGATGAGCCGGGTCATGGCACGCAATAGCGTTGTTTTACCAGCACCATTGGGGCCGATTACCGCAACAGCTTCGCCAGCCTTAACTTCCAGGCTCACATCAAACAAGGCCTGAAAGCTGCCATAACCTGCGTTGACGCTTCGCAACTCAAGCATGATCTTGTCCCGCCGGCATGCCGGTTTTGCCAGCATCGGCTTGTTGTTGAACCTGCGTGGCATCACGACCGAGGTAAACCTCGACCACCTTAGGGTCCCTTGTAACTTCCGAGGGCGATCCCTGGGCAATCAACTCCCCATGGTCGAGCACGATGCAGCGATCGATCACTTTCATCAGCACACCCATGATGTGCTCCACCCAAATAATCGTTACACCGCGCTCATCGCGTATGCGCTTGAGCATTTCGGCGGCAGCGGCCATCTCGTTTTCATCCAGACCGCCCAGACTTTCATCGGCAAGCAGCAAACGGGGTTTCGTGGCAAGAGCGCGCGCCATCTCAAGCTTTTTCAAGCCCGCTGCACCCAGCCCGTCGACCCTGGCCTCGGCATCAAAGGGCAAACCAATCAACTGCAAAGCATCCAAGGCATGCTGTTCGGCTTGCGCCTTGGTAACAGGCTTGGAGGACCCATAGTAGGCAGCCAAGACCGTGTTTTCCAAAATGCCAAGCTTTCGAAATGGGCGAGGAATCTGAAAGGTTCGAGCAAGGCCTTTGCGGCAAATCTCGTGGGCTGCCAGCCCAGCAATCGCCTGGCCATCAAGCACAATCTCGCCCTCGCTGGGCTGATAAAGCCCGGCGATGACGTTAAAGGTGGTGCTTTTACCCGAGCCATTGGGACCAATCAGGCCCAGGATTTCACCCTGAGCCAGCTCGAAACTGACCCGATTAACCGCGGTGAAGCCCCCGAAGCGCTTGGTCAGCGCCCGGACTGAAAGCAGACTCATGACAACAGCCGATTACTGATTGCTGTAGCCATGCCCTTTAGGCAGGGGTAACACCGCGTCCTTGGTTTTGATCGCAGCAGGCCAAACGATAAAAGTATCGCGGGCGTTGTACTGCATCACTACCGGCGAAGAACGCTCGTTTTGCCCAGCCATTTGATGCCCTGGGGGGAAGAACTTGACACCGTAGCCCTGGATCGTGCCGCCAGTGGGAATATCGGTCTCAAGCGATGCCTTGCGCAGGGCTTCGGCGTCGATGCCCCCGTGTTTTTTGATCGCTCTGGGCAGTACATCGGTGAAGAAGATCCAGGATTGGTTAAAACCCATGGAGAGGTGTGGCGGTACTTCGTCGGCTTTAACTTCTGCCTTATAGCGCTTCACCATTTCGTTGGTCACGTCGCCAAGCCCTTTGGCCAGGCTGGCAGGATTGAGCAATTGTGCTGCCACCGGATCGACGTTGAAAATTAGATTAGCGTCGTCCTTGAAGGTTTCATAAAGCTTGTCAAACTGCCCGTAGCCTGCACCGTGCCCAATCAAGGCACCCCACTTCAGGCCTTGATCCTTGGCCTGACGCAAAAACAAGGTGATGTCTGGGTTGTAGCCGGTATGCAAAATCGCATCGGGCCTGGCACGCTTGAGCTTGGTCACCAAGGGTGACAAGTCAGGTGCTGTTGCGGCATAACCTTCTTTGAGTACCACATTCATGCCGTCGGCCTTGCACTGGCTCTCGTTGCCCGATGCAACGCCTGCGCCATAGGGACCGTCCTCATAAATAATGGCAACACGCATGTCCTTCACATCCTTGTTGAAACGGGCCTTGGCCTGTTCCTTCAAAAACGTGCAAGAGGCCTGGCCAAACTGATCGGAGTGAACCTGGGGACGGAAGACATACTTAAGGTTTTTGTCCTTAAACACTGCGGAAGCCACACAAACATTGGCCCACATAAAACGCTTGGCCTGGTCAACCTTTTGCGCCATCGGCACGCAATGCGCCGAGGAAAACACGCCCATCAACATGTCGACCTTTTCCTGATTGAGCAGCCGCTCGGCTTCGTTGATCGCCACCTCGGTTTTGCTTTGGGCATCGGCATAAACGGGCACGATTTTGTAGCCTTCAACACCACCGCGCTCATTAATCATATCGATGGCGTACTTGGTACCCAAATAGCCCGCTCTTGAGCCGCCTGCGGCAAAAGGCCCCGTAAGGTCATAAATCACGCCAATTTTCAAGGTCTTTCCCTGAGCCATGGCGCTCGTGGTCGAAAGCCCTGTTGCGATTCCCATTGCGCCAGCGATCGCAAGCGCCGTAGCACCACGATACCAGCGGCGTCTTGCCGATGTTGCTTGGGCTTTACTCATCGAAGGTCTCCTCTCGTTATATTAGACATCGTTATCGCATGAAGCGCTTGACGTAATCAGCGCCAAGCCCGACGTTTTCAAAATGCGCGCGATATTTTTCAATCCGCGTAAACACGTCGTCATAGCCCGTGGCATTGCCCTGCGGGTCAACATACATCAGCGCACCATGAACCGTGAATAAAGTGATCATCTCGGTGCAATCGGTAGGCACCGTCAAGGTGTGGGTTTCGCCAGGGGGCTCAAAAATATAGCTGCCGGTTTCGGCCACCCAATCGTGTTCGAGGTAATACCAACGGCCGCGAATCACATAAGCGTGAACTGCACCCGAATGGCGATGACGCTGCAATACCCCCGAGCGCTTGACTTTCAGCAGGTGCACATAAAAGCCGCCAGTCACATTCAAATGAATCGGGCGCGACCAGGACTGCTCGCCCACCGGCGCCCACAGGGTCTCATCCTCCGTAAGCACATGCTGCTCGACAATGTCAGGGACCATACCCCAGGGTTGAGGCTTGGCATAAGGCACCAAACGCGGATCCGTGCCCGCAGCATCGCTCACATGGGTTTCAATGGGTTTGTTCATCTAGGGCGTTGTCCTCGAAAAGCTATCAAGCGATGGTCCATGTGTTCGCTAGCACACCAATTGGAGCTATGCTATCAGCCTTCTTGAGCAGTTCCAATCCTTACATCTCGTTAATTGAGCCTGCAAACCCAACTCCCCGAAGCCTTGTTCAACGAGGCCTTAAAGCTGCGCGATGCGGTGAATCGTCTGCGCTTTGCCCCGCCGGTGGCCCATGTTTACAACCCCCTTGACTACGCCATCGGCCCGTATCAGCAATACCTCGAACGCTACGCCCAACATACCAAGCGCAAGCTTTTCTTAGGCATGAACCCAGGGCCTTACGGGATGATGCAATGCGGTATCCCTTTTGGCGAAATCAATGCGGCTAAAGCGTGGATGGGACTTGATGCGGCCATCGAAAAGCCGATGAAACAACATCCTAAGCGACCCATTCAGGGCTGGTCATGCACCCGCTCTGAAGTCAGTGGCCGAAGGCTTTGGGCTTGGGCGGCAAAAAGCTATGGCAGTGCACAGGCTTTTTTTGCCGAGCATTTCGTGGTGAATTTTTGTCCCTTAGTGTTTTTGGAAGCTTCGGGAAAAAACCGTACGCCAGAGTTATTGCCAAGCGCTGAGCGCTCGCCGCTTGATGAGGCCTGCATGCAGCATTTGCGCGCGGTGATCGACTTGCTTAAACCCGAGGTTTTGGTTGGCATCGGTGGCTTTGCTGCCAAGCGTCTTGAACTCGCACGCCAACACATGCACTCGCCTGATGCATATCGGGTGATTCAAATTCTTCATCCGAGCCCCGCTTCGCCTGCTGCAAATCGAGGCTGGGAAGCGGCCATCGAAAAGCAACTGGCGCAAAGCTGAGGGCTAATGGCAAATACCTAGTACCTAATACCTAATGGCTAACTTTGCGAAAACGTATTACCTGCTGATCATCGGTCCGTCGGCTTAGCTCGCCTGCGTACCAAAGCGCGTGCAAATGACCGAGCGCTTCGCCGAGCGCAAAACTGATCTGATGGGTATCGAGCGGCCGGCGAAACATGATCGGCACAATGTCCATCGCGCTGCAATCGCTTTGCTCACAGGCGGCGCGGACTTCATCAAGCCTTGCGTGGTGATGGTCGAGCAATTGCTTGATGCGCGTATGCAGGCCAACAAAGGGCTTACCGTGCGAGGGAAGCACAAGGCTTTGTTCGCTACACATGTTAAATCGTTTGATCGAATCCATAAACCACTGCACCGGATTGGACTCAGGCTCGATTTCCCACACCGAGGTGTTGGTGGAAATTCTCGGCAACACCATATCCCCCGAGATCAACAAAGGGTCAAGCACCTGCCTGCCCTGAGCATCAAGACGACTTTCGCTATAAAGACTTGCATGTTCTGGCGAATGCCCGCAGCCGGTGATGACCTGCCAGTGCCTGCTGCCTATGGCGATCGATTCGGCATCGCGAATCCTGCGAAAACGCGAGGGCACCTCGGGCACCAGCGATCGAAACGAATGGGCGCCGTGTTTTCTCAACTGCGCAAGCTTTTGGGCATCAATGACGCCATGCCTGCGATAGTGCTCAAAGGCCGATGTGCCATCGGCCCCAGGCAGGGCCTGCGACAAAACTCGACACAAGCCGTATTCGCCAACCGTCATCCATAGGGCACAGTCAAAGCGCTTGGCAAGCATGGCCGCAAGCCCCACATGATCAGGGTGCATATGGGTGCAAATAATGCGCAAGATCGCTAAACCATCGAGTCCTAGCGCGTCCTCGGGCGCAGCAATCAAATGCTCCCAAGCCTCGCAAATGGCCTCAGTCGATGCACCACAATCCACCAGCGTCCAACCCTTGCGACCCTCGATGCAATCAGGCAAAAGCCAAAGATTGATGTGATCGAGCGCAAAGGGTAGCGGCATTCGCAGCCATGCCACATCAGGCCCTAGATCAAAGCGCTGTCCGCTTGCGGGCAGTCGATCGTCAAAGGGGTATTGCAATTGTTTTTCGAGGGGATTCATAAGCTATGAGCAGATCTTAGGGCAGCAAGTTATCAAAGGATTCAAGCGAGTCGTTTGCGCGACAATTGAGCAGTCCAGATTCACGCAGAATGGTTTTGAACCCATAAGGCTATCAGTGCGAGGAGCCCTAGCCATGCAAATGCCCGGTTTACCCTTTGATCTCGGTGAGACGATCACAGCGCTTCGCGAGGCGCTGCGCGATTTCGTCGAACAAGAAATTAGCCCGCGGGCTGCGGCTATCGATCGCAGCGATCAGTTCCCGATGGACTTGTGGCGCAAGCTTGGCGACATGGGGGTGCTTGGCATCACCGTCGATGAACGCTATGGCGGCGCAGGTCTGGGTTATTTGGCACATATCGTGGCCATGGAAGAAATCTCCCGCGGATCAGCGTCGGTGGGGCTTTCTTATGGCGCGCATTCCAATTTATGTGTGAATCAGATTTTTCGCAACGGCTCTCAAGAGCAAAAGGATTTCTACCTCCCAAAGCTCATCTCAGGTGAATGGGTTGGGGCGCTTGCCATGAGTGAGCCCAATGCAGGCTCTGATGTCGTGTCGATGAAAACCCGAGCCGATTTTCGCGGTGATCACTGGGTGCTCAACGGAAGCAAAATGTGGATTACCAACGGACCCGATGCCGATGTGATTGTGGTCTATGCTAAAAATGATATCGAAGCAGGTCCTCGTGGCATCACCGCTTTTTTGGTCGACAAGCACGCGCCTGGTTTTAGCGTGGCGCAAAAACTCGATAAGCTCGGCATGCGTGGCTCGCACACCGGTGAGTTGGTCTTTGAAGATTGCATCGTGCCCGCAGACCGGGTACTTGGCGGGCTGGGCAAAGGCGTAAATGTGCTCATGAGTGGTCTTGACTTTGAACGTGCTGTGCTTTCTGGCGGTCCGCTGGGCATCATGGCTGCTTGCATGGATGTCGTTGTCCCCTATGTTCACGAGCGCAAGCAATTTGGCCAGCCGATTGGCGAATTTCAGCTGATGCAGGGCAAGCTTGCGGATATGTACACCACCATGATGGCCACCCGTGCCTATGTTTACGAGGTCGGTCGGCAATGCGATCGAAGCCGCGAAGGTTTGCTCGATGTGCGAAGCTTGCGCAAAGATGCAGCTGGCGCCATTTTGTGGGCTGCCGAAAAGGCCACTTGGATGGCCGGCGAAGCGATTCAAACCCTTGGGGGCAATGGCTATATCAATGACTACCCCACAGGAAGGCTTTGGCGCGATGCCAAGCTTTATGAAATCGGCGCCGGGACATCAGAAATCCGGCGCATGCTGATCGGCCGGGAGCTTTTTGCCGATACGCGTTAAATCAGCGCAATCTAACTTTGGAGCATGCAAACCATGAAACCCACGCCCACTTCACCCCTTCAATCCGATCCGGTCGTGATTGCCTCGGTCGCACGCACGCCCATGGGCTCAATGCTTGGCGATTTTGCAAGTCTTGCAGCCTATGACTTGGGCGCTGTGGCGATTGCCGCAGCGCTTCAACGCGCTGGCATTGCTGCCGAACATGTCGATGAAGTCATCATGGGTTGTTGCCTGATGGCTGGCCAGGGGCAAGCACCCGCCCGACAGGCTGCGCTCAAAGCAGGCTTGCCCACCTCGGCAGGTGCGACGACGATTAGCAAAATGTGTGGATCGGGCATGAAAGCAGCGATGCTTGGCCATGATTTATTGCTGGCCGGAAGCGCACAAGTCATGATCGCCGGCGGTATGGAGAGCATGACCAATGCGCCGCACCTGCTCATGAATGCGCGCAAAGGCTACCGCTATGGCGCATTCACAAGTTATGACCATATGGCGGTCGATGGTCTTGAAGACGCTTATCAACGCGGCAAGGCGATGGGGGTGTTTGCCGAGGATTGCGCAAGCAAGTACCAATTCAGCCGCCAGGCGCAAGATGCGTTTGCGATCAACTCAACCGAGCGCGCCAAAAAGGCCAACGAAGACGGCAGCTTCGCTTGGGAAATTGCCCCGGTAAGCGTGCCCGGCAAAAAGGGGGAGCAACAAATCCTGCGTGATGAGCAACCCTTTAAAGCCCAACTTGAGAAGATCCCGGGGCTGCGCCCGGCCTTCGTCAAGGATGGCACCATCACCGCAGCCAATGCTTCGTCGATTTCTGATGGTGCGGCCGCCATGGTGCTTATGCGAGAAAGCACCGCAAACCGCTTGGCTTGCAAGCCACTTGCGCGCATCGTGGCGCATAGCACCCATGCGCAGCAGCCCGAGTGGTTTACCACCGCCCCAGTGGGCGCGCTCCATAAGCTCTTTGCCAAAACCGGATGGAGCCCCAACGATGTTGATCTTTATGAGATCAACGAAGCCTTTGCCGTGGTCACCATGGCTGCCATGCGCGAACTCGATCTTGCGCATGAAAAGGTCAATATCCACGGCGGGGCTTGCGCGCTCGGCCATCCGATTGGCGCTTCGGGGGCAAGAATTTTGGTCAGCTTACTCGGCGCAATGCGCAAAACAGGCTGCAAGCGCGGCGTGGCGGCGCTTTGCATCGGTGGTGGTGAAGCCACCGCCATGGCCCTTGAGGTGATCTGATGCCAGCCGCACTTGTACTGGGCGCCTCGCGAGGCATAGGGCTGGAGTTCACACGCCAGTATTTACAAGCTGGCTGGCAGGTGCATGCCACCTACCGCAGCGAAGAGCATCGCATGAGTCTTCGCGACATGGGCGCCCATCCGCTGAAGCTCGACGTTGGGCATCTCGAAGATATCGCAGGGCTTGCCTGGCAGCTTGAAGGCGAACAGTTTGATGTGGTGGTGATGAACGCTGGCGTTTTCGGGCCTCGAGATTCCAGCACCCAAAAACCCCCCAATGATGCAGCCTTCGACTTGGTGATGCGCACCAATGTCTTGGCCGCGATGCGCTTGATTCCGGTCGTGATGCCTTGTCTGTCTGCCAAGCGCGGGACGATGGCTTTCATTTCATCGCGTATGGGCTCGATTTCAGAAGCTGCCAACAGCTATGGACTCTTGTACCGCGTCTCAAAAGCTTCGGTCAACATGCTGGCAAAACTTGCCCATGTCGATTACAACGCAAGCGGCGTCAGAGTCTTAGCCCTACACCCTGGCTGGGTCAGAACCGACATGGGTGGCCCGAATGCCGATGTTGATGTCGAAGCTTCGGTTGAGGGTTTAAGACGCGTGATTAGCGAGCCGCTCGCCTATCCCTCGGGGCAGTTTTTCGATTACCGTGGTAGTTCGCTGGCATGGTAAAGCAAGCGGAAAGCGGTATCGATTTGGATATGATCCGCGAGGCGGTCGCCGCTTATGTTGCTAAAGAAATCACCCCTTTTGCAGCCCAATGGGATCGGGAGGCAAGCTTTCCTGCGCAAGCGTTAAAGGGGCTGGCTGAGCTGGGTTGCTTTGGTATTGCCGTGCCCGACCATTTGGGCGGGGCGGGCCTCAACTATCAGGCTCTTGCGGTCATCCTGGAAGAAATTGCAGCGGGCGATGGTGCAACCTCGACCATCATCTCGGTGAATAACTGTCCGGTGTGCTCAATCTTGCTCGCCTGGGGCAACCCCGAGCAGCAATCGCAATGGCTCAAGCCTTTGGCAAGCGGTGCGATGCTTGGCGCTTTTTGCCTCACTGAGCCGCATGTTGGTTCGGATGCTGCAGCGATTCGTACCCGAGCGCGGCGCGAGGGTGATCACTATGTGCTCGATGGTGTCAAACAATTCATCACCTCAGGCAAACATGCCGATGTCGCGATTGTGATGGCAGTGAGCGACCCCGAAGCGGGTAAGCGAGGCATTTCGGCCTTTCTTGTGCCAACCGATACCGAAGGCTATCGGGTAGCGAGGCTTGAAGACAAAGTCGGTCAACGCGCATCTGACACCGCACAAATTGCACTGGAAGCTTGCAAGATTCCCGCGAGCTTTCGCCTCGGTGAGGAAGGCCAGGGCTATCGCATTGCCTTATCGGGTCTTGAAGGGGGACGTATCGGTATCGCGGCGCAGTCGCTTGGCATGGCGCGCGCCGCTTTTAGCGCAGCCCTAAGCTATGCGAAAACGCGCGAAGCCTTTGGCTCAGCGATTTTTGAGCATCAGGCGGTTCAGTTTCGGCTTGCCGATATGGCAACGCGTCTTGAAAGTGCAAGACAGTTAATCGGCCATGCGGCGCGCTTAAAGGATGCAGGCAAACCCTGCCTCAAAGAGGCTGCCATGGCCAAGCTGCAAGCCAGTGAAATGGCAGAGCAGGTTTGTTCGGATGCGATTCAAATTCATGGCGGCTACGGCGTGGTCCAGGACTTTCCCGTTGAACGGATTTGGCGCGATGTGCGGGTTTGCCAGATTTACGAGGGCACGAGCGATATCCAAAGGCTCTTAATTGCTCGCGCCCTTGCCCAGGAGGATTTGCGTTGAGCCGCATCGAAAGCAAGATCCAAACCAAGGACGCCAGCTTTCGGGCTAACCAAGCCGCCATGCAGGCAGCCTGCGAGGATTTGCAGGCACAACTCCGTTTGGCAGCAGCAGGTGGCGGCGAGGCCGCAAGAGCCAAGCATTTGGCGCGTGGCAAATTGCTGCCTCGAGATCGGGTCGCGCAACTGCTCGACCCAGGCACCGCATTTATTGAGTTCTCGCCCCTGGCCGCCCATGGCATGTACGATGGCGACGCCCCTTGTGGCGGGATCATCACCGGGGTCGGTTCGGTGCATGGCCGCAAAGTGATGGTGGTGTGCAATGACGCAACGGTCAAAGGCGGCACCTACTACCCCATGACGGTCAAAAAACACTTAAGGGCTCAGGAGATCGCCGAAGAAAACTATTTGCCCTGCGTTTATCTGGTCGACTCGGGCGGTGCGAATCTGCCCAACCAAGACCAGGTTTTTCCTGATCGCGAGCATTTCGGGCGTATTTTTTATAACCAAGCCAGACTCTCAGCGCAAGGCATTGCACAAATCGCTGTGGTCATGGGTTCTTGCACGGCAGGTGGTGCCTACGTGCCTGCGATGAGCGATCAGTCGATCATCGTGCGCGAACAAGGAACCATCTTTTTAGGCGGTCCCCCATTGGTCAAAGCCGCTACTGGCGAAGAAGTCAGTGCCGAGGAACTTGGCGGTGCCGATGTGCACACCCGCTTATCTGGTGTTGCTGATTACTTTGCCGAGAACGACCGCCACGCGCTATCGATTGCCCGCAGTCTGCTTGCGACAACCCCACGGGCCGCGGTATCGGGCAGCGTTGCCGAGCGACTCGACTTGCGCGAGAGCATCGAGCCAGCGTATGACCCGCGCGAACTCAGTGGCATCATCCCAGCCGATCCTCGCAAACCCTTCGATGTGAGAGAGCTTATTGCCCGTTTAGTCGATGGATCTGTTTTTGAAGAGTTTAAAGCCCGCTATGGCAGTACGCTCGTTACAGGTTTTGCCCACTGGCACGGCATCCCGGTTGGCATTGTTGCCAATAACGGCATTTTGTTTGCTGAATCGGCCAATAAAGGCGCGCACTTTATCGAGTTGTGTTGCCAGCGCGGCATACCGCTTATTTTTTTGCAAAACATCACAGGCTTCATGGTGGGGCGCAAGTACGAAAACGAAGGCATTGCCCGGGCTGGTGCAAAGATGGTAACCGCGGTGGCCTGCGCCAAGGTGCCTAAGTTCACGGTGATTATCGGTGGCAGCTTTGGCGCGGGCAACTACGGCATGTGCGGTCGCGCCTACTCGCCCAGGCTATTGTTTATGTGGCCCAATGCTCGCATTTCGGTGAT
>VGHV01000038.1 GCA_016868095.1 Betaproteobacteria bacterium | reverse complement strand
TTCAAATAGTTACCAACCTTGGGCATCACATAGGCGTTGAGTATTGTTGCAATGCTTCGCTCGTATTCGCGAAGTTCGCCTAAAACCTCATGCGACAAACTTACTGGTAGGCCCGGACACTCAAGCTTGGCAAGTTCGCGGACCATTAGTTCGTGCTGCGGGTTGCTGAAACTGTGCAGTAAACATACCGCTATGGATTCAGCGCCAAGACTTTTGGCATCGGCTAGTGTTGATTTGATTGCATCGCTTGAGGGCGATCGGACTATCTTTCCCTCAGCATCGGTTCTTTCATCGATTTCAAGCCTTAAGGCACGATCGATGATCGGGTCTGGTCCGGGCGCATGTAAGTTATAAATATCGTATCTTAACTCGCGCCCAATGGCGACAACATCACGAAAACCTTTGGTTGTAATCAGCGCGGTCTTCGCGCCCTTGCGCTCGATCACTAAGTTGGTGACTGCAGTGGTTGCACCAACGACGAGTTCGTCGATGGCATTTAGATCAATATCATAATCATGACAAAGCTGAAGAACGCCATTGGCGATCGGTGTAACCACATTGCTTTGATCACTTAGTACTTTTGCAGTCCTTAGGCTTCCGTCGCTACCGAGTAGAACAAGGTCGGTGAAGGTCCCACCGATATCAAATGCGAAGCGATATCGGATTTTTTTGGCCTTGTCCTCTTGCCGCCTGCCATCTTGTTCGTTCGGTGTATGCATCTTTAGTGGCGTTTGTTTCGGTGCTCGAGTCTGCGTGGATGAACAATAGAGTCACTTTTTGAAAGAGTGATCAGTTTAACCCCCTGTTTGGGGCGGGCAGGCTACAATGAAGATCCTGGGGCCGACCTGGTTTCGACGTGGGTCAGGAAGTGGGTCAGGGCATGCCGAGGCCTCGTTACCTCGTAAATCCAGCGGGAAATTAATAAACGCAAACGAAGAGCGTTTCGCTCTCGCCGCCTAATCCCGGTGAGCGCCACACCAACTTGCTGATGGGTTGGGTCAAATTCGGGTAACTGGGTTTGGCAGTGGTGTAACTTAAGTCAGATCGCGCGTGCGCCGGGTCACTTGGACGCACCGTTAAAACAAAGGTGACTGGTTGGCGCCCGGCCTGTCGGCTGGCTAAGGCGACAACGAGATCCAAATTAGCCGACTAAGCATGTAGAACTGTTCATGGAAGTCTTGCGGACGCGGGTTCGATTCCCGCCGGCTCCACCAATCTCAAACCCCTAACTCCTCTGAGTTAGGGGCCTTTTTCCTGCAGGCCCTGCAAACCCCTGCGGAACGGTGCGGGTGAATGCCAAAACCTGCGGACCGCGGGGTTTGGTCGGTTTTGGCCTATTTGGGCCCAATTCTCTGCGTTTACCCGGTTTCTCTGAAGCCCCCGGGGTAAGTGCGATTCCGAAGTCCGCAAGCAGTGTCAAAAAATTTGTGTATTAAATCAATGGCTTACTTGCGGACTAATCGATAGGGTTTATTTTTCCATACGCTAGGCGGAGGAAACAGCCTCGCTTTTGTCGTACCGGGCGTTGGCGCGAGGAAGCTGAGGGTGGTTGCGGGTGGGTGAGGGCGATAGCGTCGTCTGACCAGAATCGATGTTCTGCACAATTGCAAGCAAATCGGTCGATGTATTGTTCGATCGCACATTCGAAAGTAAGGTCTAAAAAACTGTAAGACCCAGCGGACAAAATGTTGCTTCATCCACGATATTTGGCGGTACCTGCTGTGCCCACAGGTACCTTTCTTCTTGTATGAACTAATCCTCCAAGGGAGGTATCAATCGATCATCCGTCTCGTTAAGCCGCAATTATTGCCTTCCTTTTGATTGGACTTCTTTACTTTCCTCGAATAGCGTTGTAAACCGAGTGACGTTGATTGGTGTGCGGGGAAATGCGCCTCTTCGCTAGTTACGGCAACCATGTGGAGAACGGTCGCGACTAAAGCTCCACGGGTAATTGGGTCCATCCTGAATATGGCGAGATAAACATGACATTACGTGTTCCACCTGATTTAGAACTACTCAAGGCGTCCAGCAAGACGGCGAACATGGTGATCGATGAGAATCGACTGCAGCAACTGCTTCCGGATGTTGCAAGCTTTTTTCAGCTCCTTGACGCGCTCCACACGGATGGTTTGGCGGAAACTCCGCCGTCAAATACCTTCCAAGCACGCTGGATGGAGCGCTAACGTGACGAACGATGTATTAGACCTCCCGCTGAGGGAAGTTGCAGATCTGCTCCGAAGACGCGTTGTGTCGCCGCTCGAATTAGTACGAAATGCGCTCGAGAGAATTAGGGATCAAGAGCCTAGATTAAACGCATTTGCCAGATTGACCGAGTCTCGAGCAATCTTGGCGGCTGAGCAAGCCGAACGCGAGCTCGCGGCTGGATTTTGGCGCGGTGAACTCCACGGCGTACCAGTTGCCGTAAAGGACTTGTATGACATAGCAGGGCTACCCACAACCTGCAGCTCTAAGGTGCGACACGACCACATCGCTGACGATGATTCTGCGTGCGTAGAGCGATTACTAGCCGCTGGAGCCGTGATTGTCGGGATGACACATACGCACGAATTTGCTTACGGCATTATGACGCCGACAACTGGCAATCCGTGGAATGTCGCTCATATTCCAGGCGGATCAAGCGGAGGATCAGGAGCAACAGTTGCGGCCCGCGGGTGCTTCATGGCTATGGGAACCGATACAGGTGGTTCAATTCGAATTCCCGCTTCGGTGTGCGGGGTTGTTGGCCTCAAACCGACGTTTGGAAGGGTCAGTAGATTTGGAATTGCGTCTTTGAGTTGGTCACTTGATCATGCAGGGCCAATAGCGCGAACAGTGGGAGACTGCGCCACAACGTTGAACGTCCTCGCTGGCTACGACTCACGTGATCCTGGTAGCGCAGATGTACCGGTTGATGATTACCTGGTGGAACTTGAACATGGTGTTCAGGGGTTGCGGATCGGAGTGCCTAGTAACTTTTTTTTCGCTCGCGTTGATCCAGAGGTTGAGCAATTGGTGCGTCACGCAATTTCGACGCTGCAGGTTGAAGGTGCAGAGATTGTTGACGTAAAGATCCCTATGGCCGAAATGATTTCTCCTGTTGAATTCGGTCTGTGCATGCCAGAGGCCTCAGCGTACCATCGGGATATGATCCATTCGAGAGCAGAACTCTATCAACCGGATGTGAGGACTTTTTTGGAGGCTGGCATGCTTTTGCCGGCAGTTGACTATATCGCCGCGCAAAGACAAAGGACTTTGATTCAACGGGAATGGCAAGCGATGTTTCGAGGAATTGATGCAATCATTGGTCCGTCAGTCCCGGTTGCAGCAACGCGAAGAAATGAGATGATGATCAATTGGCCAGACGGTACCGAGGAGCCAATATCTCAAGTCTATGTGCGCCTTTCGGCTCCGGCAAACGTTACTGGACTTCCCTCCGTTAGCCTGCCATGTGGCTTTTGTCAGTCTGGATTACCCGTTGGGTTTCAGATAATTGGACGACCCTTTGGAGAAGCTCGCATCTTGCGTATTGCCAGAGCTTACGAACGCCTCTTTCAATGGGGGGCGGTAAAACCGCCTTGCTGACGGTCAAACAATAGGGCAACAAGATAGGTGTGGGTACGAGGAAAATATGTTAACGCTATGAAATTATTAGGCCCTAGCAGTGTTTACTGAACTGATCCGGTTTTTGTTTGACATATTAGCCTTCACGTCAGTGATGGTCTTGATCGTTCTTGGCCTAGGTGTAATCGCCAGCATGATGGGGATATTCAACTTCGCTCACGGCGAGTTAGTCTTGCTCGGGGCCTACACTGTGTTTATAGTCCACGATGCTGGCTACAACATTTGGGTTGGCATAATGTGCGCGCCTGTGGTTGTCGGACTTTTCGGAGTCATCCTTGAACGTAGCATTATCCGACGATTTTATACTCTGCCAGTTGTAGCGATGCTGGGCACATATGCGATCGGATTAATCATTCGCGAGACTATCCGCGGTTTACTTGGCGGACACTATCGTTCAGTTCCTGAACCTTTATCAGGATCTTGGTCTGCGTTTAGTCTGGAATTTTCAATCTGGCGTACGTTGATTATCGTCTCAACTGCTTTGGTAATTGTCGGAAGTTGGTTGTTTCTTACGAAGACTTCGTTTGGCCTTCAAATTCGGGCCTCACTGGAGAATCCTCGTTTGGCGCGGGCCTCTGGCATTTCAACAGATTCCTTGTATACATTTACTTTTGCATTTGGAGCCGCTCTGGCAGGACTAGCTGGTGCATTGGTTGTACCTCTCTATCAACTGTCCGCAGACATGGGTCTTCGTTTCCTAGTTCAAGGGTTCCTATCGATTATGTTGGGTGGTATCGGTACTTTTGAAGGACCAGTTCTCGGTGCTGCGGCGGTAGGAGCCCTAGCTGCGGGACTTCCTTGGGCGGTTTTGCCAGTTTTGGCCGACCCGCTCGTGTTTGT
Source organism: Betaproteobacteria bacterium (assembly GCA_016868095.1). Lineage (GTDB taxonomy): Bacteria > Pseudomonadota > Gammaproteobacteria > Burkholderiales > Burkholderiaceae_E > UBA3064. The sequence goes on along the minus strand of VGHV01000038.1, from coordinate 7,956 downwards.
GACCGCTTTGGTCATAGTTAAACTTCGCCCGCAGGGCTTTATTGGAGGATCAAGATAATGAAGGATGAATCGTTGAATGAAACGTCGAATCGGTTGCCCTCACCTTTTCGCCGTCGCGCCTTCCTCACGGGAGCCGGTGCACTAGCGGCTGCAGGGTGGACAGCCGGCGGACCGGGAAGTTGGTTTTTACCAGCGGCGTGGGGTCAATCGAAAAATCCCATCAAAATGGGAATTGCCACAGACATAACAGGGGCAATTGCTCCGTCTGGAAATTCAGATTGGCAGGCAGCACAGCTAGCCGCCGAACAAATCAATGCTGCTGGTGGGATTGCTGGACGATCAATTCAGTTATTTCTCGAGGACACTGCTTCAGATCCGAAAATCGCGGTAGCGAACGTACGAAAGCTGATTCAGCGGGATAAAGTCGATGTTGTGTGCGGCGGGATTACCTCTGCGATGCGGCAAGCGATTAAGGATCCAATAGTCAATCGTGGAAAAACGCTATACCTTTATCCACAGCTGTATGAGGGACAGGAGTGCACTAAACACTTGTTCAACACGGGGCCAACTCCAGCTCAGCAAGTTGATGAACTAATTCCTTACCTTATCAAGACGCTGGGAAAGAAACGTTTCGCGATGCCATCTGCGAATTATGTCTGGCCGCAACTGTTAAATAAGTATGCACGAAAGGTGATCGAAGCGAATGGCGGAGAGGTTGTGTTCGAGGAATACTATCCCCTTGATCAAGCTGAATACTCGGCAACCATTAATAAGATTCGCGATGGAAAAGTTGATTGTGTATTTAATACAATCATTCCGCCAGGGCTTCAACCCTTCATGAAGCAGTTATATGAGTCTGGTTTTCCTAAAAATGGAGGGGTACAAGCTTGCGTTTATTTCGATGAAAATTCATTGAACTATGTACCCGCTCGCGAACTCGAGGGTATTTATTCTTGCCTCGATTATTTTCATACTGTCGATGACCCATTTAGCAAAGAACTACTTGCGGCTTACGCAAAAAGATTTCCTGGAACTAAGTACCAGTTTACTGCAGGAAGTGCTGCAACGGGTATGTATCGCGGAATCCGTCTTTATGAAGCGGCCGCGCGAGTAACGAAGGGAGATACTGCTAGAGAGGCTGTGTCAGCAGCGCTCGATCGAGCGAAAATTGATCGGGGACCGGGAGGAGGGGCTGAGATGGTCCCTGGGAAGATGCACGCAAAGATGAATATGTACATCGCACAGTGTAAGAAAATCGACGGAGACAGATTACGCTGGGATATCATTTCTAAGTACAACATGGTTGATCCTAAAGAGTGCTGAATGCACACACAAGTGGCGGGCTTAAGCTCGCCACTTGCTCCACGACACCGTTTACTAGGCAAATCAATTCATGGTTAAGCTGTCTGGCTTTATCCCGCCTGCACGTGAATTTAGGTCTGTTCTTCCGATAATTGAGTTAGCTGTACTAATATCCGCACTGATTGCGCCCTGGGTATTGATATCAACGCCAGAGTTGATAACTCTGGGAACAAATATCCTTATACTTTCGTTGCTAGCGATTAGTTTTGATCTTTGCTGGGGATACTCAGGAATAATGAGCTTTGGTCAGGCGCTTTTTTTCGGAGTTGCCGGTTACGTCGTTGCGCTAGTAGGTCGTGATTTTGGATACAGCTACGGTTGGGGCGCTTTACCCTTGGCGATGGCCGTTGGTCTCTTGCTTTCCTTCTTTTTTGCGGCCTTTCTGCTACTAGGGCGTCGAACGCCGTCCGTAATCTTCGTATCACTAGGCACGCTAACGGGAGCGTACGCGGCGGAGAGGCTGGTCTCAGGCTGGCAGTACGTAGGTGCTGGAAACGGTATGTCCTCAGTCAAACTGCTTCAATTCGGGGACGTCGAGATGGTAGAAGGAATTGGTTTTTATCACCTGGCACTTTTCATACTAGTGGTAGCGTACCTAGTTTCACGCGTAATAGTGCGGTCACAGTTTGGTTTGGTGCTTGCCGGAATGCGACAGAACGAGGAGCGACTTGCTTTTTTAGGGTATCGAATACAAGTTTTCAAAGCATTGATCTTTTCGTTCGCGGGAATGCTTGCCGGATTAGCGGGCGCGATTTTTGCGTTTCACCAGGGGTTCATCGGACCTGGAAATATGGGGCCAGGTCTTTCAACGACAGCCGTACTGTATGCGTTATTTGGAGGTGGTGGCACACTGATCGGACCGGTTGTTGGCGTGTTTCTGATTGAAACCATTAGCTATTTCCTAGCCGATCAGGATGCGATCAAGCAGTATTGGCCTGTAATTCTCGGCGCACTGCTTCTGAGTGTTGTCGCATTCAAGCCAACTGGAATCCTGGGCTTTTTTGTCACGGCGAGAGAGCGGATCGGATCCTATGGCGGACGGCGATGAGCGACATGTTGGTAGTTTCACAGCTGACGAAGCGCTACGGTACTTTGCAGGCGCTTGATGGCGTTGATCTCGTGGTCAAGCGCAATTCATTCCACGGTTTGATTGGCCCAAACGGCTCTGGGAAAAGCACCTTCCTCAAGGCAATTGCCGGAGCACACCTTCCGTCATCCGGAACAATTTGCTTTAACGGTCAGGACATTACTGATGCGAGCTCCTATGAACGTGCCCGACTTGGATTGAGTCTGAAGTTTCAGATAACCGCAGTACTGGATGAGCTATCGGTGTATGACAACGTTCTTTTGGCAGTACAAGCCTCAAATTCCCTTTGGTCGCTCCTTCTTTCAAAAACCCGCCTGACTCTTAAGGATCAGGTGATGTCAGCACTTGACCGTTTTCAACTTGCTGATCGAGCGGACGAGCTAGCTGGGGTTTTATCCCACGGCGAGCAGCAGTGGTTAGAAATTGCGATGGCGCTTGCAATTGGTCCAAAATTACTGTTGCTCGACGAGCCGACAGCGGGTATGAGTCCCGAAGAAAGAAGAATTACCGGTGAGTTATTGCGTCCGATTAAGGAGGAGTGTTCGCTTCTCATTGTTGAACACGACCTAGACTTCATCCGCGAGATAAGTGACGAGATCACTCTTTTAGATCAGGGTAAAGTCTTGGATACTGGTACGGTCGAACAGATTCAGAATTCAACTAAAGCCCAACAAGCGTACACAACCAGAGTCTGACATGCTTGATTCACCCTTGTTAAGCGTAGATCAACTATGTTCGGGTTACGGGCGGAGCCAAGTGCTTTTCGGCCTGTCACTTGAAGTTCCTGTCAAGGGTGCGGTCTGCGTACTTGGCCGCAATGGAGCTGGCAAAACCACCTTACTTAAAGCAATTGCAGGTGATTTGCCAGCCATTTCAGGCGCGATTCAATTTAACGGCAAACGCATCGATAGATTTTCAATGGAGAAGCGAGCGAGGGATGGACTTGGATATGTACCACAGGATGACGCAATATTCTCTGGATTGACGGTCAGCGAAAATTTACGACTCGGTGCAAGTTTTTCTAAAAATGACGCGGGTATCGAGGAAGTCTTAAGTATTTTTCCGAAGTTGGGGAAGCGGCTGGGCCAGGCTGCTGGCACCTTGTCCGGGGGTGAACGAAAAATGGTTGCGATAGGCCGGGCGATCCTTGGCAGACCGAAGCTTTTGATGTTGGATGAGCCAACTGAAGGGGTATGGATCGGGGTTATTGAGGAGATTGCCGAACAACTCATTAGACTTTCGACTTCGATGTCGGTAGTTTTGGTCGAGCAGCATATTGAATTGGCGATGAAGGTCGCGCAGACCGCTTATGTGATGGAGCGCGGGCGGGTGGTATTAAGCGGTCCCGTAGCAGACGTTAAAGAAGATCCAGCACTCTTGAGATTCCTTGCTCCCTGAGCAGCCATTTCGAAACTAACACCAAGTTTCTTGCCTAATCACGTACCGGAGGATAAATCATGCCGATCAAACGTCCAACCGATGGACAGATTCAAGACGTTGCGCTCTCTTTAGGAATACATCTAAGTTCAGAAGAAGCTAAAGCCTACAACGAGTTGCTTCAGGGTAACTTTGATGCATACGATATCGTTGATTCAATGCCAGACAACGTGCCGCAGGTGACGTACCCGCGGACGCCTGGTTATCAGCCCCAAGGCGATGAGAACAAATACGGTGCGTGGTACATAAAAACGACCATTCGAGGAGCATCCTCTGGCAAGTTACAAGGCAAGTCAGTGGTTATAAAAGACAATGTTTGTGTGGCGGGCGTCCCGATGATGAATGGAGCGTCAACCCTTGAGGGTTATATGCCTAATGTTGATGCGACCGTGGTAACCCGTTTGCTTGATGCTGGCGCCACGATTGTAGGAAAGTCTGTTTGTGAGTATTACTGTTTTTCCGGCGGCTCTCACACAAGTGCAACTGGGCCTGTTCACAACCCTCACCGCATAGGTTATTCGGCTGGTGGCTCTTCTTCCGGAAGTGCGGCGTTAGTGGCTGCTGGAGAAGTAGATATGGCAATCGGAGGCGATCAAGGAGGGTCTATTAGGATGCCGGCCTCATATTGCGGCATTTATGGCATGAAGCCGACTCATGGTCTCGTACCCTACACAGGGATTATGCCGATTGAACTCACGATTGATCACACTGGTCCTATGACTGGAAATGTTACCGACAATGCGCTCATGCTTGAAGTGCTGGCGGGTCCGGATGGTCTTGATCCTCGCCAACATGCTGGACGCGATGCACAACCCTACAGTGAACTTATGAAGCAAGGGGTTAAAGGCTTAAAGATTGGAATCGTAACCGAAGGCTTTGATTGGCCTCAGTCGCTGGCTACATCAGATTTAAAAGTGAGGGCAGCGATTGAACGTTTTAAGGCTTTGGGAGCTACGGTCGAAGATGTGTCTATTCCCTACCACCGACTCGGACCAGCAATTTGGTTACCCATCGCTGCAGAAGGCGCAACGCAGCAGATGATGAAAGACAATGGTCATGGATTCAATTGGAAGGGGCTCTATGTGACCAGCATGATTGACTTTCATGCAGGATGGAAGCAGCGCGCCGATGAACTATCTGATACATTAAAACTTACGATGGTCCTCGGGCAATACTTTATTGAACATTATCGAGGTCACTACTACGCAAAAGCGCAGAATCAGTCACGTAAACTTCGTGAGGCTTATGACGATGCATTCGCAAAGTACGACTTGTTGGTTATGCCGACTCTGCCACTTACCGCGACGCCTCTGCCAAAAACAGGTGCTCCAGTTCAAGAGATCGTGTCCCGCGCATTTGAAATGCTGCCCAATACATGTCCATTCGATGTAACTGGGCACCCCGCAATGAGCGTTCCCTGCGGGCTTGTGGATGGATTACCTGTTGGTATGATGCTCATTGGCAAGCACTACGATGAGGCCACGATTTACCGAGCTGCCTTCGATTTCGAGCAGTCTGGGGACTGGAAGGATATTTAGAAGGCAAAATCCACGAGCTTCTGGCGCTTGCTTCGTTGAAGCCAACTCTTCCCCGACTGTACAAGATCTAGCTTATCGATGTATGGTGCTCACAAACTCAACCTCCAATCTCAAACCCCTAACTCCTCTGAGTTAGGGGTCCTCTTCCTGCAAGCCTTGCAAACCCCTGCGGAAAGGTGCGGGTGAATGCCAAAACCTGCGGACCGCGGGGTTTGGTCGGTTTTGGCCTATTTGGGCCCAATCCTCTGCGTTTACCCGGTTTCTCTGAAGCCCTTCTGGTGAGGGCGATTCCGAAGTCCGCAAGCAGTGTTAAAAAAATTAACCATTAAATCAATGGCTTACTTGCGGACTAATCGAGAGGGTTTATTTTTCCATACGCTAGGCGGAGGAAACAGCCTTGCTTTTGTCGTACCGAGCGTTGGCGCGAGGAAGGTGAGGGTGGTTGCGGGTGGGTGAGGGCACCAGAATAAGGTTTCAAGTTCCAAGCCAGTCTGATTACTTAGTCTATTTGAATAAGATTATGTAGCGCCCTTACAAATCTCCTTTACACCTTGAATCTTGAGTTTCATCCGTCCCGTATCGCGAGGTTCTTGATACGTGGGGAGCGATGAATATCACAGAGCCCAAATCGAAGGAAGGCGCCAAGCCAACCCAATTTAGTCTAAAGCCACAATATGTTTAGGTCTGCTCCTAGAGCCTCCTTAGCAAGTGAAATAAGGTGGTGATGGTGCGTGAGAAAAACAACCTGCATGCTGCGCGACAGGTCGCCAAGCACCTTCAGCCCCGCTGCCGTGCGGCGATCATCAAAATTGATGAACAGGTCGTCCGCGATGAGTGGCATGGTGAATCCTTGCTCAACATGAAGCTCAAGCGCTGACAGCCGGAGCGCCAGATACAACTGGTCGCGAGACCCCTCACTCATTCCGGTGACATCCACCTGCTCGCCGCTTGGGCGGACGCCGAACAAGCGTGGCGCATCCCCCTCTGAGTCCACCAGCAGACGGCTGAAGGAGTCCAGCGTCAAACCATTGAAGATAGTGGATGCCTTGGACAGCATGGGACCCTGCTTGGTCTCGCGAAACTTTTCGATTGACCACTTCAGAAGACGTGCAGCCGTCTGCAGCCGTAGGTAGCGCTCGGCAGCATCCGCCATGGCGGCAATCGCCTCCTGACGCTGCGCCTCGGCTCGGGCCGCCTGATCGGTGCCGTCCAGGACATCGAAAGCGATCTTCTGCGCGCCGAACTCGTTGCTGAGCGATGCGATCTGATCTACGACCTCGCGGGAAGCCGCAGCCAAGCGATCGAGCTCCGTCTTGAGCTCATCAGCTCCGACGCTTTCGCTCTCCCTTCGCAGGTCTTCCAATGACAGGCCGTCCGCTGTCTGTGTCAAATCCTGCTCGGCAGACTGAATCTTGCCCTCAACTGCCCGCCTTTCGTCGGAACGTTCAATCGCCCGTCCGATGGCCGTCACCTCCTCCACGCCTGCTGCTGCCATCAGTGGGGCCAATCGGGCGTACACCGCTTGCAGGCGCTTCTGGGCTTCGGTCAACTCAGTCTTGCTGCGCTGCAAGTGCACCAACAAGTCGTTCGCTGCTGCCTCGGCCTTCTGCGCGAGGTCCAGGCGTCGGGCCAGCTCCAGAGAAATATCCTCAGGTGACTGATCGGCCAAGTCTGGTGAAACCCGCGCGATCAGGCTTTTAGCGGTTGCTGCCAGGCCATCAAGATCGGCCTGCATCGTTTCAATTCGCTCGCTGCGAATGCTGCGGATGCGGTCCAACAGGCGCTCAACGTCCTGCATCACGTCGATCTCCGCATCCACCTGATCGACAGGTGTATCGGCACCGTAGCCCACGGATTGCACCGCTACCTGCCAGGACTTCATCCATGAGTCCCAATCTTTCTGAGCAGACTGAAGTACTTCTCGCAGCTGGCCCAGGCTGCGTTGTCCTTCGCGGATCTGCTTCTCCAGCGTCTTGCGTTGCCCCTGAGCCTGGTCCGCTTGCGTAATCAGAGCGCGGGCCTCGCGCAGGCACACGTTGAGTTCCGGTGCGGGTGATTCCGCTGGATCATGTCCAAGTCGGCTCCAAAGACTGTCTCTGATGTTCGCCGCCGCTGCTTGCTGCGCCAATAAGCGCCGCTCGGCGGCCGACCGCTCTCTGACCAGATCCAGTACGTCCAGGCGCAGTTGAAGCCATGTCAGTGCCATATCTAATGGCAACGCCGGCAAGCCGCAAGCGGTCGCCAATGCATCCCACTGAGCAATTCGCTCTTCCCTTCGGCTCTTCACAGCTTGCAGGCGACGCTCTAAGTCCAGATGCTCCCGTTGCTTGTGCTCAAGGGCATCGGTCTTGGATTGACGATCAGCTTCGTACTGAGCGCGGTCCAGACGGTTGTCGGCAAGCTTGTCTGCTACGGCGATCTGTGCCTCGAACCCTGCGGACCGATCCGACAAGGACTGGGGAGCCTGCTTGATTCCCCGCCATGACACATCACGGGCACTACGCGCCTCCAGGACTTGTTCTCGCGAAACGG
>VGHV01000037.1 GCA_016868095.1 Betaproteobacteria bacterium | reverse complement strand
TCGGCGCAATCCACTTCAGTCCAGTCAAGACACTCATGCGTAGCTCCATATTTCATAACGACAAATATCTTGCGCCCATCTCGATTTGGTTTTGAAGATTTCGATACAGTACCTAATTGGTTTCTTTCAGTTTTTATTTGGTATGGAATAAATACTGTAATGAAATGGCTAGAAACAAATTACTACACTTGCCAAAGCAAGAATGACTCACAACTAAAAGATCAACTATCGGCGTGGATCGCTCGGCATCACAGCGAATTTACCCATGCGATCACCTTCACTTTCGACGAGCGAAAAGTTTGGCGTTTCATCCGCGCAAGCAGACTGATCGCTACGCCTCACGACGAACGGATGATTGAATTGCTTCGAAAAACAATGTTTCTATTTAAGATACGAATCGATCGTGCGCTTTACGGAAACATCTCGAAGCGGCATGGGACAAGACTTCTCTTTGTTCCAGTGCTTGAGGGTCTAAGCGTCGGCCAGTTCCCTCACTATCACGCAGTGATGCGTGTAGACACTGAGCGCTCAAGGCAATTGAGCGATGTGGTTAAGTCAACATGGATTAAGTTGCCATTTGCTGGCCATCAGATTGAGCTAGTCCCTTACAGAGATCAGGGTTGGCTAAGCTATATGACAAAGGGTGTACTCCACCTGAATCAGCATACTGTTGATTGGGAAAGCGTCAGTATTCCTTCACGATCTCTCGCCACTTGCTGAGTCAGTGCTTCTTGGGGCGTTCCGATGAAAGCGACGGTTCGCTTTAATAGTTGGACCATATCCAGAGCATTCCTCCCCATACTTCCCCAACGGTATGCTCAACGAAATGGTTAATCGCATAGGACCTGTTGAATTGCTCTCTGTGCGAGTGAAATCACGGTCGAATAGTCAAGATTGAAAGTTAAAAGCTATGGTTTTATGATCGATCCATAAACCAACACAAATTGAACAAAGTGTTGGTTTTTGGGTAAGTATATGATCTATATAGAAATTTAATTTATACCGATCACGGTTGTCCTTTCAAACCAAAGGGTTCATCATAAATACATGCGAACTCATTGGTTTTTAAAGGAGATCAGATGTCACAAGCCCGAGTTTTAACGGAACGAGATGTGAGTCGTGTACTGAGGTATATCGCAAACCATAAACACGCATCTCGTAATCGAGCTATGTTTTTACTCACTACACAGACAGGGATGCGAATTGGGGAGGTTGCGGCACTGCGACTTTCGCAAGTACTCACCAAAGATGGGAAGATAAGAGATGAGATTCGACTAGCTCCAGATCAAACCAAAGGTGGTCGTGGTCGATTGGTGGTCTTATCTGAGAAAGCGCAGCACGAAATCTATCACTACTTATCCGTTAGATTTCGCCTCAAGGACTTATTCCCCTTAACGATGACGGATACGAATCGAGCTCTGTTTTGTACGCAAAAGAATCCCGATCGCGGCTTCAGCGCTTCGACACTGTCGCAGCACTTTCACTACATGTACAAAAACGCGGGTATCGACGGGGCGAGCAGTCATAGTGGAAGGCGTAGCTTCATCACACAGCTTGCTGAAAAGGGAGTGTCGGTGAGAGTGCTGATGGAACTTGCAGGGCATCGCAGTTTATCTGTGACGCAGCGCTACATTGAGACTAATCCATCGATGCTCAGACGAGCCGTTGAAATGCTCAGAATCTAGCGGCTAGATTCTGAGCATTTGACAGGATGAACTTTTGGGGCTCTTTCAATAGTTAGGCGAGAGCCATTAGTTAGCTTCAAGCAGCTACGAGCGCTTGCTTTTCGTTGACGGCGACAGTACCTGCGAAGTTGACGGCTTCTTGGCTAAGTATCGCAGCCTCATCTTTGGCGAGCGTTACCTGCTTTGCTGCTGACTTCACCAACGCATCGTAAACGCTGTCAGTTAACTGTGGCACTACGCAGATGATGTCGAATCCACCTTGGTCGTTGGGTTCTGCGATCAGCACAGAACGGCTATCAGACTTGATTCCATTTAGGGTGACTCGAGCGAGTGGAGCGCTACGACGATCTTCGATCTCTTGGGTCAAGGCTGAGACCTCGTGAGCAATGCGCTGACGCTTTGCTTGGGTCTCTTCGCTCAGCGTAATTAGCTTACAAGCACCATCAATCCCACCTACTTGATCAAGCCACTTTGGCAGATCGAGAGATGAAACAGCGTGGGACTTAGCAGCTTCGATCACATAGCGATAACGCATGACACGCTTACGGTCGCTCTTGAAGACATAGCGAATTAAGATCCCAAGCGTTGTTGAGGTCTTCTGCGTACGGATGCCATCGCTTGCGAGCTTTTGAATCAAAGCAGCGCGGAACGCCTTTCTTAAACTGTCATCTGTATTCACAAAATGATCCTCGTAAGCTGCGTAGGTTTTGCTGAGCAAGCCGTAGAGGGTTTCTGTGGCAGAACGATAGACACTACCTTCCCAATCAGAGCGCTCATCGCTCAACTGATTAAGGCGATTAAGCACAATCGAAGTTTCTGCTTCAAAGTTGACTTCGTTGATGAGGACCTTAGCTGCGTTTGACTTGCTCATTTGAATCTCCTTAGATAGTTCAGCATTCGTTAGACCCTTTGTCTTTCGCTTTGCTGATGGGATCCATTAAAGCAGTTGTTACCATATACTGTCTTCATATAGTTTTTAGTTGATAACACAATATGAGTCGCATATTTCCAAACCTTTCACGGCAGTTATATGAGGAGCGCAGGGCTGAAGTGGCTGCTGCGAAGCGCAGCCCCTATTACCTGTGGTGGATTTGTCTTTCGTTAAGTCCGGAGTACTGGCGTTTATGCCAAGCTAAAGGCAAGACGGGCGACCCGGAATTTTCCAGAGTCTATGAGCACTTTGGTGATGTCTTTGAGGGCGAGTTTGAGGAATGGTGGCTAGCACACGGCAAGGCGGCCTTTGCCTACAAGATCAGGCCCCCACGAGTGCGCTACATCAACCCTTCAGATGCTCGAGAGTTTTCCCAGAGCGGCCACCTAAGAAATGCTAGGGTTGTCGTCATACCTGATCACTATTCAAAGTCAGAACTTTTGAGGCAGTTCAGAGCGCTTTTGAGCGACTATGTACCTCAGGCTTTATCAGCTCGATACGCAAGCCCTTTTGAAGTCGCAAGCCAGCGTGGAATCAAGCGCGGCATGTTGAAGGATGTTTTGCGTGTCAAAATTGCTAGCGATGCGCTACAGATTGTCAAGTCCAAACAATTGATTGCGCACCCAGCACGGTACGGCGCAGCGTGGATTGGGCGTATCGCGGATATCTCTCCCCAATCAAGGGGTGAGAAGTTGCGCACCAAGGATACTGAGCGCAATGAACGGCTAGCGTTAAGGGTTAAGGTAGCTCGATATCAGCTCAAGGCTTCTCGGCTCATTGCAAACGCAGAAATCGGGATATTCCCCTCATTAGACAACAGAGCAACAAATCCAAAACGCTGGACAAAAGCTCAAATCGCACGGTTTTCCAAAGACGAAATCACGAATCCTTTTATCAGTCCAATGGTCCCTTATGAGGACTACCTGAAGCTGATGAGATGACAAGGACTTAGCTGATCGGGTTGGAACTCAAGGAGTAGCACTATTGATGGCTATTAACATCTATAGCACTAAAAACATCCGCGATGTCTATCATTGGGAAATACCAAGAAAGCGCAGAGATCTTCTCGTCGATTGTCGATAAAAGTCTCTCGTAGGTATTCATCGTTGCTGAGGCTTTGGCCCTTGTCATGCCAAGGTTTGATTCAGCAAAATAGAAAAGTCCATCGCTTCGCTGAATCGGCAAATCGTCAGCACAGGGTAATGACTTTAGTTTGTGCGTGCTCTGTATCAGTGACCTGAGCGAGTTCATCATGCGTTGTGCCAGTCGGCAGTAGTCAAGCGCATAAAACTGTTTATCACTGGCTGGAGGGAAGGACTTGAGCAAGGGGTTGAAATCAGTCAAACCTTGAGCGGCATAATCATCCAAGGAAATAGATCCACCTGAAGTAATCCTCACAGTGCGTAGCAAATCGATGGAACGATTAAAAAGCACTAGAAACGGTAACGATGGTAGATGAGTGTTTTTCGGCCTTTCCAACGAAAAGGCATCGAAAAAGTCATCGATCAACTCGGGGGTTTGATCCCCGAGGTAAAGGACATAGAGATGGTTTCGGTAATCAGTGCCAACGCGGCGATCAAGCGACTTAAATTTAGCGATTGAATAGGGTATGACTGTCGTCGAATCGCTCTCAAAGCGGCTGAGAAATGACTCGCTGTATAGGTCGACCAAATGTCCCGTTGAAAGGTACTTTTCGAAAAATTCAAGAGTAATCGGCGCAAGCTCGCTTAAACGATGACTCATGTTGCGATTTTTTCTGAGTGGCAAGTAGAGGGGCAATGGTAAGGCTATTTCATTTCATGCGCTAGGCCGAGGTTGTGAATCAAGCGTCTCGTTTCGAGACGCTTAAGAGCATCACTGTGGGTTGGATATTCGCTCGGCCAGATACGAGTTTGGGATGCTGGCGCGGTTGCTGTGTGCGTCTTGTGATGCGCTTTGATTTGATGGGGGGTCTGTGTCGCCTTTGGATTAAATCAAGAAATCCACATCTTGTGTTCTCATAATAAATTGAGATGGGACAAGCCCATCTGTGACCTTCGCTAGCTGAAGCGATTGAGAGCAATCGCTTCAGGTCCGCTCGGCCACATGTCTTCCAAAGACATGTCTAATAGAACACTGATCAAGAAGAAATACTATAAGTGTGTGACTTTTTAGAGCAACAAGGTCTTCACTTTTTTAAGTGGGAGGGAATCTTTGTATGTTGCGACTTGAAGTAGACCCCAAAGTGTTGAGTGCGATGAAGAAGGCTTTTCCAAAGCCATCAACGAGTGCGGCAAAAGCGTTAAGAAAGTACATGGGGGTACTCAATGATCTCCTCTCAGAGGCGATACAAATCGGGAACGATCCCTATGGCCTTCGATTTCAGTTGTTCAGCATCAGCCTTCATCAGCTCGCCAACAAAGGAGGTCAACTTGGGCCTCAGAAAGTCAGGACGCATGCTTGGCTTGAGAAAAACCAGCTGGCCCTCGTGAAAACCATTGAGCGGGGCAACAATCTAACTGGCCTCAAATCGAGGATTCGGCTGACCAATCTTGTGAAGCTCGTTGACGACCATAGCCTGATTTCAGTTCAAGAGAAGTACGGTGAAGACTTGAGAGACTTTTTAGATAATTCACCTTCGAAAGAAGCCGCTTGGATCCTCTCACTTTATCCAGGATTAGACAGTCTTAGTGAGACCCAGGTCCGTAGCGAGTATCACATCACTGAGGTCGATATCGATTCGCTGGGGCAGTTCATTCAGTGGCTGAGTACCAAAGCATGTCACTTTACAAGACAACGCAAAGAGTCCATTTTTCGACAAGCAGTTTTCATCTATCGAGTAGCTCGCTTTAGTAAAGGTCTCTTTCTTCAAATACCTAAGCCAAGCTACTTTGGGCGAACCTACTACGAAGGAATCAGCGTTCAAAATGTTCATCGCTCACTTCGTCAAGCGATGTTAGGGAACTGCTGGGAATACGACATGGTTTCGGCAGTGGTCGCTTGGAAGCTAAGCTTCGGCGACGCATACAGGCGGCAAACTGGTAGATCTGCCCCGGTCGAACGACTTTTCCCAACACTTCTAACTTACATTGAGGACAAAGATGATCTGATTCGAACCATTCGTGCTGACACTTACACAAACCAAAGTCGGGCTAACAATGACACCCAGCGGAAACAAGTCAAAAGCGCATTGACGGCGCTTAGTTTCGGAGCACGAATCGGAACCAGTGGATGGCACGATGACTCAGGTACTTGGCAAATGCCTGCGATCGGCATGATCCTGACTGATCCGCTTGAACGAAAGCGCTTTGTGGAAAGTGCGAGCACTAAAGCATTCTTGAACGAACAGCGAAAATTAGACCAATTTATCTTTCAGTCACACCTGACATTGATTCCAGCGTTGCGGATCGATCCAAAGCTTCAAAGCAACAGCGGACGACCTAATCGAGCAAAGGTCCTAGCGTATCTTTATCAACATGCGGAAACAGCAGCAATGAACATCTTTCGTGATGAGCTAGCTAAAGCAATGAAGTGCGTTTTGGCGAATATCCACGATGCGATTATCGTTCGTGATCAACTCTCAGCAGATCTCAGAGAATGTATCATTCGGGTGATTCGAGAAAAAACAGGTAATCCTTACTGGCGAGTTGATCAGAAGCCAATTAAGAGATTTGAGGGTTTGGGTGAGAGTGCTGCGTAGTTGAACCTGGCGCAGTCATCATAGGTCAGACTAAATAGAGCATATGCGCTATGCTGAGTTCGACAATTCATTAAAACCATTCACTGGAACTGTTAGGGTTCCGCTGGGGCAGGGTCAAATCACGGTCAAGCTTGTTCTCCTCTGCGATGGCTTTCAACAAGCGAGAGCTATCTACTCGCATTTGTTTGGCGCTAAGAACATTGTGGCAATCGTTCAGACGATGACTGAGTCAAACTCAAACGCTCTCAAGAGTCCCGAAGCATTACAGGTGAAAGCGATGAGCGACCAAGCAAGGCAGATCCATTTGCGTGCCAAAACAGTTCGAGCAAGAAAGTCGCTAGACAAAGCAAAGCAATCACTCCAAAAAGCTTTAAATAGCAATGTATCGAATCAATAGCTGGCTTTTGGGGCTCATGCGAAGCGGCTATCGCTAACCTTTACACTTCGAACTACCAGTTTAAAAGTATATGTTTTATACCATTAGACAAGTATTTCAAAAGTTTATAACCGATTGATAATTATATGATTTAGCAACTTTTGAGACACTCTTGACGAATCGCTTCTCGCGATTGCAATCGCAGCAGCTGTACCGGCCGTTGCTTCGGCCCAGGTAACCGTGTTCGGCATTATGGACGGAGGTTTCAATAGCGTAACCACTAAAACCGCGTCGGAAGTAACCGTTAATCAGACTGGTGGTAACGCTGCTGGCGCGCTTGCATCTAATAGGCTTGGTTTTCGCGGTACTGAAAAGATCGGTGATCTGACGGCAGGGTTCCATTACGAACTCGGCATGGACGCTGGAGGCACGGGTAACCTTGCCGTGGGTATGATTAGCAATGCTACTGGCGCTGCAACAGCAGTTCCCTCCCAAGGCGTACGTCAAAGCACTGTTTCCTTAAGCGGTGGATTTGGAACGATTCAAATTGGGCGCGACTACACCCCAATCTTTAGTTTGTCAGCGGCTACTGATACATCAATGGCAGATAACGTTAACATTGGTAAGTCGGTATATTTGAATGGTGCTGCCGCTGTAACTACGGTTCGCAATAGCGGCCAAATTATGTATATTTCACCAGCAATGGGCGGCATCGTAGCGCGTGTCCACTTCGCTGATCGCTCGAAGGATCCCCATGCAACCGACGATGTTGGATCAATAGGTGGCTCACTTCGCTATGATGCAGGCCCATTAATGTTGGGAGTTGGTATTAATACCCAGAAGACCTGGACGAGCGCGACAGCAACAACTAAGCGCGAGGAGATGATCATCGGCGGCACCTACATGATCAACAAACAATTGAGCATCCAAGCGCAACATGGTGATCTTAAAACCAACGGTGCGGGTACTTATAAGGGTACCCAGGTTGGTGCCCGATTCAATGTTAGTCCGACACTAATGGCGCATGTGTCAGGCGGATCTGGAGACGGGACCGTTGGAGACTTTACAGCTTATAAGTTCGGACTTATCAATAGCTTGAGTAAGCGCACTCGTCTTTATGCGCTTTACGGTCAAGACGAACTGAAGAAAGCAGGTACTCCAACGCGTGAGCGTAGCGAGTTTGCCATTGGCATCAACCACGCGTTCTGATCGGCTTGTTAAGCGATTCCGCGAAAAAGCCCGCCGACTGGCGGGTTTTTTCCTTCTGCGCGCCACTGACAAATCCAGGTGGCATTAACAGACTACGCTAGCTCTAGTGGATTTCAGGCTCGTCAGATCGGGCCGGCTCAGCTTGTAAGAAATCAAAGTCGCATCCCTGGTCAGCCTGCTGAATGTGCTTAAGGTAAAGTGTACCATAACCGCGCGAAAACTTAGCAGGCGGCGCAACCCAGGCCGCCTTCCTTGCGGCCATCTCAGCCTCGCTGATCATGAGGTCAATCCTGCGATCCTCGACATCAAGGCGAATGATGTCGCCGTCCTGCACCAGTGCGAGCGGCCCCCCGATGTGCGACTCGGGCGAAACATGCAAGACACAAGCACCATAGCTCGTGCCACTCATCCGCGCGTCGCTTATGCGAACCATATCGCGAACACCCTGCTTGAGCAGCTTTTGGGGAATCGGCAGTTGACCCCATTCAGGCATGCCCGGGGCGCCTTGTGGTCCCGCACTTTGCAAGACAATCACTGAATTGGCATCGATGTCGAGACCTGGCTCATCAATTCTTGAAGCCATATCGTTGTAATCTTTGAAAACAACAGCAGGGCCTTGATGTCGGCGCAAGTGTGGCTCCATCGCCGACGGCTTGATCACGGCTCCGTCGGGGGCAAGATTACCCCGCAAAACCGCAAGACTTCCACCTTCGATCAAGGGGTTATCGCGGCGGCGTATGACCTCATCGTGATAAATCTCAGCATCTTTCACTTGCTCAAAAAGGCTCTGGCCCGTACAGGTCAGTTGATCGAGACTTAGGAGATCGCGAATTTGCCACAGCAGAGCTCTAAGCCCTCCTGCATAATAAAAATCTTCCATTAAGAATGCGCCCGACGGCCGAAGATTCGCCAAAAGCGGCGTCTTGCGTGCCAACGCATCAAATCGATCAAGATCAAGCGTAAAGCCAGCCCGACGAGACATCGCAATCAAGTGCACGATGGCATTGGTTGAGCCGCCAAGCGCAAGCACTGCAGTGACCGCATTATCAAATGAGGCTTGTGTTAAAAAATCTAAAGGCTTCATGTCGTGCCAGACCATTTCAACAATCGCCTTACCGCTAAGACTCGCCATTTGCCCATGCCTTGCATCGGGAGCTGGAATCGACGCAGCTCCTCCTAAGGTAAATCCCAGTGTTTCTGTCGCAGATGTCATGGTCGAGGCGGTACCCATCGTCATGCAATGGCCGGCCGATCGGGCAATACCGTCTTCAATATCCTGCCAATCAATCGCGCTGATGTTGCCTGCCCTGAGCTCTGCCCAGTACTTCCAAGTATCGCTCCCACTTCCAAGAAACTTCCCCTTGTAGTCACCGCGAAGCATGGGCCCGGCAGGAACGAAGATGCTCGGCAAATTCATCGAGATGGCGCCCATCAAAAGCGCTGGCGTAGTCTTGTCACAGCCACCCATCAGAACCACACCGTCCGCGGGATAAGACCGTAATAATTCTTCAGCTTCCATAGCAAGCAAATTGCGATAAAGCATGGTGGTGGGTTTTTGAAAAGGCTCACTCAGACTCATCGCGGGCATCTCAACGGGGAAACCTCCGGCTTGCCAAATTCCACGCTTGACTTCCTCAACCCGCTGCTTGAAATGTGAATGACAAGGATTAATATCGCTCCAAGTATTGATGATTGCGATCACCGGCTTGCCGGCGTAGTCAGTCCGGTGATATCCCATTTGGGCTGTACGCGATCTATGACCGAATGAGCGCATATCATTCACGCCATACCAGCGATGACTCCTGAGGTCTTGTGGTGACTTTCTCGGCCGCTCGCTTAGTGGACTTTTTGTCATGCTGTTTTCTCGGTGTCGCGGAGGGCACGCCTTAGAATCTTGCCCACATTAGTCTTGGGAAGCTCCGATTTAAATTCAATAAACTTGGGTTTTTTATAGCCAGTTAAATGTTCGGCGCAATACTCGCGAAGTGCGACCTCGGTCAGCGACGGGTCTCGCTTAACAACAAAGAGTTTGACCGCTTCACCAGCCGCACCATCGGGCACGCCAATGACAGCACACTCCAAAACGCCCGGATGCATCGATACGACCGACTCAACTTCATTTGGATAAACATTGAAACCAGATACAAGAATCATATCCTTCTTACGGTCAACAATCGTGATGTACCCCCGCTCGTCCATGATGCCAACATCCCCACTTTTGAAAAAGCCATCCGGTGTCATCACCTTGGCCGTTTCATGAGGCTTATTCCAATAACCCACCATCACCTGCGGCCCTCGAATAGCAATTTCACCGCGCTCGCCGACACCAAGTTTGCGACCATCGTCGTCAAGGATCACCACCTCGGTCGATGGCAAGGGCATGCCAATCGTGCCTGAATAGGCGTCGGTATCTGTGGGATTACAGGTCGCAGAAGGCGAAGTCTCCGAAAGGCCATAGCCCTCACAAATAGGACATCCGGTTAACTCAAGCCAGCGCTCAGCCGTTGCCCGTTGGACCGCCATGCCGCCACCATTGGAAACCCGCAACGATGAGAAATCAAGTTCCTTAAAGGCGGCATGTCCGGCAAGAGCGTTATATAAGGTATTAACAGCGGGAAACATGTGAAAGCGATGAGGGCGCAACTCTTTCACAAGCGCATCTAAATCGCGCGGATTAGGAATCAAAATATTGAGCGCACCAACCCTCATACCGAGCAAGGCACAAACCGTGAGTGCGAAGATATGATAAAGCGGCAAAGCACAAACCGTTGTGAGCTGCTCCCCCTCAAGCGAAGGTTTGCCTGGTTTGTGTAAGGCGGGTTGCATCCACGCTTCAGATTGGAGAACGTTTGAAATGATATTGCGATGTGTGAGGGTTGCCCCTTTGGATAAACCAGTTGTGCCGCCTGTGTACTGTAAGAACGCCACATCTGCATGATGTAAATCGGGACTTGTGAAACTAAGGTTTGCTCCGGCTGCGAGTGCGTCGTTGAAAAGATGTGCCCCAGGCAATGAAAACTCGGGCACCATCTTTTTCACACGACGAATGACAAAATTGACGATCTTGCCCTTGAAGCCCAACAAATCGCCCATTGATGCAAGTACAACTTGCTTAATGTCGGTGTTTCGGATGACCTGCTGAAGGGTTACGGCGAAGTTCTCGAGAATCACAATCGCTCTTGCCCCTGAATCCTTGAGTTGATGCTCAAGTTCTCTTGGGGTGTAGAGCGGATTGACGTTGACAACGACCGCGCCAATCCGAAGAATTGCAGCCAGTGCAACGGGGTACTGCAAGACGTTAGGCATCATGATGGCGACGCGATCGCCCTTTTCGATGCCCTGAGCTTGAAAAAATGCACCCAAGGCACGCGATCGATCATCAAGTTCGCCGTAGGTCATCGGCTTGGCAAAGCCGATATATGCGGCGCGGTCTCGATAGCGCGTGAATGCTTCTTCGAGTAAGTGAACCAGTGAACTATATTGGCCCGGATCAATCTCCGACGGCACTCCCAGTGGATAATTCTTGAGCCAGTTTCTATTCATAGTTGTGTCTCCCTCTCGTGACGCTGATATGGTGTTCTATGTTGGTTTAATCCAGCCTGCTTACTTCAACAAGGCAGTCATAAAAACTAGCTGCACGCCCTAAATCGGTGAGCCTTTGATGGGTGACAGAATTCACATTATTTCCGCTGAGCGTGAGCTTTTGCCACCAAATACCAAAGCCAACAACAAGGCCTTGACGGGTTCGATCACTGATATGGAGCCTGGCATGGAGCGAGCCTCGATCATTGTGAATGCTTACAAGATCGCCCTCAACAAGCTTGCGCTCATGGGCATCGTCTGGGTGCATTACGCAGGTTTGCTCACCCTCTATCGATCTTAGACTTTGAACATTCACAAAACTCGAATTCAAAAAATTTCTCGCTGGCGGTGAAATCATGGCGAGCGGATAGCGTGCAGCAAGCTCAGGCGTACTTTCTGCGCTCTCATACGGTGCCAAATAATCAGGAAGTGGGTCGAGTCCTTGATCGGCAAGGCGTTGTGAGTAGAACTCAACCTTACCTGAGGGTGTAGGGAAATGGCCCTGGGCAAATGGGGCATCGTCGATGGCAAGCTTGCACCATCCCTGTTGGCGCAAGGATTGAAGGTCCATACCGGCCAATCTCGGGTCCGACCAATGGATTGCACTTTGAGCGATTGTGACATCATCCTCAAAGAGGCATGCTTCGTCCCAACCCATCCGTTTGGCTAAATCGCGAAAGATGCTTGCGTTTGATCGGGCTGAACCGATAGGACTTATCGCTGCTTCATTAACAACTAGATAGCGATGCCCATAAGACTTATGCAAGTCGAAATGCTCAAGCTGAGTCGTGGCTGGCAGGAGGATATCGGCATAGTCAGCTGTATCGGTTTGAAACTGCTCGATCACAACGGTAAAGAGGTCTTCACGCGCAAAGCCACTTCGGACCTTTGCTGATTCCGGAGCAACAGCAAGCGGGTTGGCGTTGTAGACGATGACTGCTTCAATAGCTTGATCGGTTTGCAATAAAGCATCACCGATCGTGGACATATTGATGGTGCGAGGCAGACGCGAGGGCGAGGCTCGTAATTGCGGGATGAGATCCGGGCGCGATAAGCCAGCAGAATTTCCTGGGAAATGACCCGAACTCGACAAAAGCATACCGCCCGCTGGGTCGCGCCACGCACCGATCAACGCAGGAAGGCCGGCGATCAATCGGGCAGCATTGCCTCCGCCCCGAACGCGCTGCATGCCATAGTTAAGTCGGATGGCAGCAGGCTTTATCGACCCATAATCC
>VGHV01000036.1 GCA_016868095.1 Betaproteobacteria bacterium | reverse complement strand
GTATTGGGTATACGACGATGAATCTCCTTAATCCGATCAATCGCCAAAATATCACCGGTTGGTTTTCGGCTGAATTTATAGGCGCCGTGCGATGTGCCGATCGCAATCGCAAGCGCATCGACCTGGGTTTTCCGAATGAAGTCAGCGGCTTGTTCCGGGTCGGTAAGTAATTGCTCGCGAGTCATGCTGCCTTCAGCGCCATGGCCGTCTTCCTTGTCGCCTTTCATGGTTTCAAGCGAACCCAGACAGCCTAACTCGCCTTCGACCGTGACGCCAATGGCGTGAGCCATGTCGACGACTGCCTTGGTCGTGCTCACGTTATAGTCGTAACTCGCAATGGTTTTGCCATCCTCGTGTAGCGAGCCATCCATCATCACCGAAGAAAAGCCAAGACGCATCGCCTGCAAACACACCGCAGGGGACTGCCCATGATCTTGATGCATCACCACCGGTACATGCGGGAAACTCTCAACCGCAGCCTCGATTAAATGACGCAAAAAAGCCTCGCCCGCATATTTACGAGCACCTGCCGATGCCTGCATGATGACCGGTGCATCAGCTTGGGCTGCCGCTGACATAATCGCTTGCACTTGCTCGAGATTATTGACATTAAAGGCTGGGATACCGTAATCGTGCTCGGCTGCGTGATCGAGCAATTGACGCATTGATACAAGCGGCATAGCGCTGTCTCCTTCTTTAAAATTAATCAGCGCGCAGAAACATAGGTGACTCAGTGTTCGCCAACGCGAACCAATTTAAGGGTATTGGTACCACCTGCCTTGCCGATCGGCTCACCGATGGTCAAAACGATGAGATCACCTTGCTCAACCACGCCGGCTTCGAGTAATTGACTCTGACAGGCCCGCAACAAAGCATCGCGATCGAAGGCTTCGTACTTCGATAACATCGGCCGAACATCGCGATAAATCGTCATACGCCGCCGACTCGCCTCCTCAGGCGTGAGTGCGTAAATCGGTACGCCTGCATTTAAACGCGACATCCAAAGCGCGGTTGATCCAGACTGAGTCAGGGCTGCAATAGCTTTCACCTGCATATGATGTGCAACAAAGAGAGCGCTCATGGCAATCGACTGATCGATCCTCGTGAAGGTGCGATTTAAAAACTCGGTGTCGAGCGAAACACGATGCGATTTTTCAGCTTCGACACAAATTCTCACCATGGCTTCAACGGTTTCAACCGGATACTTGCCTGCGGCCGATTCAGCCGACAACATCACCGCATCAGTACCATCAATCACCGCATTGGCAACATCAGAAACCTCGGCCCGCGTTGGCACCGGCGACTCAATCATCGACTCCATCATTTGCGTTGCGGTGATAGTGAACTTATTAAACTCGCGCGCCATACGAATCATGCGCTTTTGCAGCGCAGGCACCGCCGCATCGCCAACTTCAATGGCAAGGTCGCCACGCGCCACCATAATGCCATCGGAAGCTTTCAGTACATCTTCAAGATTATCGATTGCCTCATAACGTTCTATTTTTGCGATCGTATGCGCTTTACTGCCGCAGGCGCGCATTAACTCACGCGCCATATACATATCAGAGGAATTTTTGGGAAATGACACGGCAAGAAAATCGGCTGCCAAATCAGCCGCGGTCCGGATGTCGTCCATATCCTTGGCAGTGAGCGCTGCAGCGGAAAGTCCGCCACCTAAGCGGTTAATGCCTTTGCGATCGGATAAAACGCCACCAACCATGACCTTGGCATCAATCGTGGACGAACTCACCGCTTCAACGCGCATCGACATCCTGCCATCATTTAAAACAAGCGTGTCGCCTGACTTCACATCATGAACGAGTTCTTTGTAGTCAAGCCCAACGGTTGTCTGATCACCCGCTTCACAATGAATGTCGAAGCGAAAACGATCACCTGGATTGAGTGTGATGGGCCCTTGCGCAAACTTGCCGATGCGGATTTTGGGACCTTGCAAATCAACCAAAATGCCCACGTCTCGTTTGGAACGCTCAGCGATCGACCGAACGAGTTCGGCCCTTGCGCGATGCTCCGCGGCCGTGCCATGTGAGAAATTCAGGCGTACAACATTAACACCGGCCAAAATCAATCGCTCGAGCACTTCAGGACTTGAAGAAGCCGGGCCAAGGGTCGCGACGATTTTGGTAGCACGGTTCATGTCAGCTTCGCTCCATGAGGGCGGTTATGGCGGGCAAGGGTTTGCCCTCTAAGAACTCCAAAAAGGCGCCGCCTCCGGTAGAGATATAGCCCATCTGATCGGCGACCCCAAATTTGGCAATAGCCGCTAGCGTATCGCCCCCGCCCGCAATCGAAAAGCCCTTTGATGAAGCAATAGCCCTTGCAATCGTCTTGGTACCCGCGGAAAAAGCGTCAAACTCAAAAACACCCACTGGGCCATTCCACACAATCGTTCCGGCAGATTCAAGCGCGTGCGCAAGTGCCTGCGCTGTTCTAGGGCCAATGTCAAGAATCATCTCATCAGCCTCAACACAGGCCTCACCCGGATGCAATTCGACGATCCGATATTCGGCATCCGCTGCAAATCGTTTGGCAAGCACAACATCAACGGGCAGAGGTACTTCGGCGCCACGCGCCCGCATGGCTTCGATGACCGTTCTTGCCTCATCAAGCAAATCGCGCTCGGCTAAGGATGCTCCGATGTCATAGCCCGATGCGGCAAGAAAGCTGTTGGCGATACCGCCACCCACAATTAAACGGTCAACTTTATGTGCAAGGCTTTGCAAAATGCTGAGCTTGGTGGAAACCTTTGAGCCTGCAACGATGGCAACGAGCGGACGCGCCGGTGCTGCCAATGCTCGTCCGAGCGCATCGAGTTCAGCTGCCATTAAAGGGCCAGCACAGGCTATCGGCGCAAAGGCAGCGATCCCATGCGTCGTTGCCTCTGCGCGATGCGCAGTACCGAAGGCGTCGTTAACATAAATATCGCAAAGCGATGCCATGCGCTTTGCCAGTTCGGGATCATTTTTCTTTTCGCCTTGATTGCATCGGCAGTTTTCCAGCACAACGACTTGCCCAGGCTGCAGTGCTGGCACGCCATGGATCCAGTCCTTGATTAAGGCCACCGGCGCAGCTAAAAGCTCAGCAAGCCTTCTTGCCACCGGCGCAAGCGAATCCTCTTCGCGGCACACACCTTCTTCGGGTCGGCCAAGATGGGAGGTCACCATGACGCAAGCGCCACCTTCCTTCGCCAAACGGATAGCCGGCAAGGATGCCGTAATGCGGGTGTCGTCACTAATCGCCCCGCATTGATCGATTGGGACATTTAAATCGGCACGAATGAAGACCCGTTTCCCAGCAAGGTCCTGATCTTCTAAGCGCTTGAATCGCATCAGGGGCAACTCCTATCGCTTAATGCCCGGCACTCATCAATGCGAGCGTGGTGTCCAGCATACGATTTGAAAATCCCCATTCATTGTCGTACCAACTTGAGACCTTCACGAGGCGACCCGAAACCTTCGTTAAGCTTGCATCAACGATTGAACTTGCCGGATTGTGATTGAAATCCACCGAAACCAGAGGCTCTGTGTTGTAGGCAAGAATGCCCTTTAAGCTGCCCTCGCTTGCAGTCTTGAGGATGGCATTGACCTCCTCTGCTGAGCTGTCACGCATCGCGACAAAGGACAAATCGACCATCGAAACATTAATCGTAGGTACGCGCATGGCGTAACCGTCGAGCTTGCCGTTGAGCTCGGGCAGCACCAGCCCCACAGCCGCCGCAGCACCGGTCTTGGTAGGAATCATCGACATGGTTGCCGAACGCGCACGGCGCAAATCCTCGTGATAAACATCGGTGAGCACTTGGTCGTTGGTGTAGGCGTGGATCGTGGTCATAAGCCCTGTTTCAAGGCCGATCACGTCGTGCAAGGGCTTGACCAGTGGTGCGAGGCAGTTCGTTGTGCAGGAGGCATTCGAAATCACCTGATGCGAAGCACGAAGGATTTGATGATTCACACCGTAGACCACCGTCGCGTCAACATCTTTTCCCCCAGGCGCAGAAATCACGACCTTTTTCGCACCACCACGAAGATGTGCAGAGGCCTTGTCTTTACTGGTGAAAAAGCCGGTGCACTCGAGCACCACATCCACACCAAGCTCGCCCCAGGGAAGATCTGCTGGGTTGCGCTTTGCGAGTACTTTGATCAGATCGCCATTGACACGCATGGCATCACCATCAACGCTTACCTCACCAGGAAACCTCCCATGTGCCGTGTCATAACGGGTAAGGTGGGCATTGGTCTGAGGATCACCTAAGTCATTGATGGCGACGATCTGAATCGGGTGGCTTTTTCCCGACTCGTAATGAGCTCTCAAAATATTGCGCCCGATCCTTCCATACCCGTTGATCGCAACCCGAATCGTCATGACCTATGACCTCCCTGACATACTGCTTGTTGAAATGCAATGACGCACCCGCTCTGCGAGCGCCTTGGCCGTGAGGCCGAAATGTTCATAGAGCACATGCGCAGGGGCCGACTCACCGAACTGACTCAAACCGAGTACATCGGCGCAACCGTACTTCCACCAACCATCGGGAACACCGGCCTCAATGGCAATTCTTGGATGCTTGCCTAAGACCTGCTCCTTCCAAGCCAGATCCTGCCGATCAAAAAGGCTTGATGACGGCATCGAGACCACGCGAACTGCAATCGATGCCTTGGCTAGAAGCTCGGCAGCTTCAAGCGCGATGCCCAGTTCCGAACCGCTAGCCAGGATGCTGGCAAGCGCTTGCTCGTGATCCCTACAAACATAGGCACCTCGCGAGGCGGCAATGCGCTGCGCTGCGTCGAGTTCAAGAATTGGTACGGCCTGTCGCGTAAGTAATAAGGCGCTAGGCCCTTGTTGACGGTGTATTGCAGACGTCCAGGCGATAGCCGTTTCGATAGCGTCGGCTGGGCGCCACACATCGAGATTGGGAATCAGACGCAAACTTGCTGCGTGTTCGATCGGCTGATGGGTCGGCCCGTCTTCGCCAAGCCCAATCGAATCGTGGGTAAACACGTGGATCACACGCTGGCGCATCAAAGCGGCCATACGCAAGGCATTACGCGAGTAGTCGCTGAATGTGAGGAAGGTGCCGCCGTAGGGAATGAAACCGGTATGTAAGGCCATACCGTTCATGATGGCCGCCATCCCAAATTCGCGAACACCGTAATTAACATGCCGACCGGGCTTGAGCCCGTTGGCATCAATCCGCAAAGCACCGCAATCCTTAAAGTCGGTCAGATTGCTCCCCGTCAGGTCAGCTGAACCACCAATCAAGTCACTTAAGGCAGGACCGAGCACTTGCAAAACATTTTGCGAGGCTTTGCGCGTGGCAACTTTTTCGCCGGCTGCGTTGCGCTTTGCAGCATCGTCGATGGCACGCGCGGCGATTTGGGGCCAATCGGCGGGTAATACACCCGAAACCCGTCGCTGAAAATGCGCAAGCAAGGCGGGTTCCTTCGATTGATAGGCATCAAGCACCGCCTGCCATTGCTGCTCAAGTTGCTCGCCATGGGCTTGCTCATCCCATAATTGCCGCAGCGATGATGGAATCTCAAAGGCTTCCCCGGACCAGTCCATTGCTGCCTTTGTTGCGGCAATTTCTTCCTTGCCAAGCGGCTCGCCGTGGGTTTTCGCACTTCCGGCCTTGCTTGCCGCACCAGCACCGATGAGCGTGCGGCAAATGATGAGGCAAGGCCCAAGCTCAGGAGTAGACCCTGATCGTGCCTCCATCAGCGCACGGTCGACAGCGCTTGCGTCATGACCATCGATGGGCCCAATCACACGCCATCCATAGGCTTTAAAGCGTGCCGCTGTGTCATCGCTAAACCAATGCTTCACCTCACCATCGATGGAGATGCCGTTGTCGTCATAAAGCACAATCAGCTTGGACAATCGCCAGGTACCAGCCAAGGAGCACACCTCGTGGCTAATCCCCTCCATGAAGCAGCCATCGCCAACAAAGGCGTAGGTGTGGTGGTCTACCAAGGCTGGCAGGCCATCGCGGTTGAATTCGGCAGCGAGTAAACGCTCAGCGAGTGCCATACCGACTGCGTTTGCCAAACCCTGACCGAGGGGTCCTGTCGTTGTTTCAACGCCCGCCGTTAGGCCCTGTTCGGGATGGCCAGGCGTACGGCTATGAAGCTGGCGAAATTGTTTCAGTTCCTCGAGCGGCAAGTCATAACCACTCAAGTGCAAAAGGCCATAGAGCAGCATCGAGCCATGGCCGTTGGAGAGCACAAAGCGGTCACGGTTTGCCCATTGTGGGCTCTTAGGGTTGTGCTTTAAATGGCCCTTCCAGAGTGCGAAGGCAATATCGGCCATGCCCATTGGCATGCCGGGGTGACCTGAGTTTGCCGCTTGAACGGCATCCATGGCCAGAATTCTCAGTGCGTTGGCCATTGGTTTGAATTGGCGCTGATCAATCGCACTAAGACGTGATTGGATGGTTTTGGTTGTTGTCATGAGCGAAACCCGGGTGCAAAACCTTTCGATGGTACCAAAGCGCGCTGGCTTGCAAGGTCATGGATCCAGTGAGACAACGCCGCAGCCAACGCTAGCTATCGAGCAGCGCATCATGGCCCTGAAGCGCGTGGATCGATGATCGCGGACTTATAATTCAGACAAAGGATCAAAAATACGATGCAAGGTCTTCATCTCACCGCTGATTTATCTGACTGCCGTGCCGCGGTCCATCTTCTTTGCGACCCAGAGGTTTTGCGTGGGCACTGCCTTGAGCTCGTCAAGGCCGCTGGACTGCATGCTGTAGCCGATCGTTTTCATCGTTTTCCGGACTTTGAGGGACAGCCCGGAGGCGTCACAGGTATGGTCTTACTTGCCGAATCACACTTGGCGCTCCACACCTGGCCGGAGCAGTCAGCCGTCACGCTCGATGTGTATGTTTGCAATTTCTCGACCGATAACAGCGCAAAGGCTAAGTCTTTACTGCAGGCTTTGATCGATCTATTCGGCCCGCAAGGCCTCACCCAGCAGCAAATTCAGCGCGGCGACGAGCCACTCCGATGGGGTGACGAGCAACTGAATCAGCACAGCCGATATGCTTATCAACTCGGCAGGCGCCTGCACAGCGAGCAAAGCGCGTTCCAACACATTGAGGTTTTTGAGAGCCCTCAGTTTGGGAACCTCTTTAGGCTCGATGGCGACTATATGACCTCAGAGCGCGATGAGTTTTTTTATCACGAAGCCATGATTCATCCGGCTGCAATCAGCATCGGCGCGCCCAAGCGAGCACTGATTCTGGGTGGTGGCGACGGGGGTTCTGCCGAAGAATTATTAAAGTACCCAAGCATCGAACGGGTGGTTATTGCCGAGCTTGATGAAGCGGTGCTGAGAATTGCCCGTCAATATTTTGGATCAATCCATCGTGGGGCACTCGATGACCCGCGTGTCGATATCCAAATTGGCGACGGCTTAGCTTATGTACGGCAAAGTCAGGAACTTTTCGATCTGGTCGTACTGGATCTGACGGACCCCGACACTCCTGCCCAAGCCCTCTACACCGAAACACTTTTTGCTGATCTTCGACAACGTCTCAGTCCGCAGGGGGCTATGGTGCTTCACACCGGCGCCCCGATTTTCAAGCCTGAGGCGGTTGCATCCCTCCACGCCGCCTTACGTCGACAATTCAAGCATGTAGCCCCTTTGGGGCTTTACGTGCCGCTATACGGCAGCTACTGGTCGATGGCCATTTGCAGCGAGCATATTGATCCTCGCCGCTGTTCCATGCAGACGGTTAGCGATCGCCTTAAGATGAACCGCATCGGCGAACTCTCTTATTACAACCCCGAGATTCACGCCGCCTTGTTTGCGCTCCCGAATTATTTCAAGCGCCTGCTGCAAATCAGCGATGAAACCCCGCACCACTCGACGCCATCAAACCAGGCTGCTCCTTCCCAAGCTCGCGCCGCCTGAGGGGGGAACACTCGCTTCGGGCCAAATTGCGCTTGACAGAGAGCATGCCCACCACCTCATCCGAGTCTTACGATTACACGTCGGTGATCAGCTCGAGTTGCTCGACGGGCAAGGCTATTGTTACTGGGCAACGATCGCTTCGCTAAGCAAAGACCAGGCCAGGCTTACGATTGAATCGCAATGTCATGTGCCGCTGAGCCCACTCCAAATCACGCTTGTCCAAGGGCTAAGTGCCGCCGATCATATGGATTTCAGCCTCCAAAAGGGCGTGGAACTCGGCTTGCATAGCTTTATCCCCGTGAATTGCGAACGAAGTGTCAGTCGCATCGACGATGCACGGTCAGAAAGCAAATTGCGCCATTGGCAAAAAGTTGCCCAAGCGTCTTGCATGCAATCGGCAAACCCCTGGCTGCCCTATATCCACCAGGCTCAAGATCTCGGTTCAGCGCTTGATTCGATAAGCAACAAGACCGACGCATCGACGACGAAGTCTTCGATCTTCACCTATCGCTGGATGCTTGATCCTTATGCAAATCAATCACTTAACGAGATTTTGTCAAGTAATTCCCAGCAAGGAACCGCCGCTCAAATCCAGAATCGGCAAGTAAGCTTGCTGGTTGGCCCTGAAGCAGGTTTGAGTGATCAAGAGGTCAATGCCGCGAAGCAAGCCGGTTTTGAATCCATCCATCTTGGCCCTCGCACCCTGCGCACCGAAACCGCTGCGATGGCCGCGATTGCGGTGATACAGGCCGCATGGGGCGACTGGTCAAAGCCTGCATCACCCCGCTGGATTTAAGAGGCGTCACCCCCTGCACTTCACGGGTGTTAGCCCGCCGGACTCAAGAGCAAGGATGCCTCACGCTGGGTTTGTGCGTGGATGTCCGACACAGTCCATGCTGTCATGTTGACGATGCGTCGAACCGTTGCTGATGGCGTAAGAATGTGCACCGGGGCGGCAGCGCCCAGTAAGACCGGACCAATCGCTACGTTGTTGCCCGCCGCGACCTTTAAAAGGTTATAGGCCACATTGGCCGCATCCATTGTTGGCATAACCAGGAGGTTTGCCTCGCCTGTCAGGCAGGAATCAGGAAGAATCGTGGCCCGGTAAGCCGGGTCTAGTGCAGCATCAGCATGCATCTCGCCATCCACCTCAAAATCAACCCCATGAGCGTGAAGGATGGCGAGCGCCTCTCTCATCTTGCTGGCAGTTGGCAGATTTGAGGTGCCAAAATTCGAATGCGACAACAAAGCCGCCTTGGGCTGAACACCTTTTTGGGCAAGTTGTTCGGCAGCCAGCGTGGTGAGTTCGGCGATTTGCTCCGCACTCGGGTCATGGTTGACGTGCGTGTCGACGATGGTGAGTTGTCGCCCGGGTAGCAATACCGTGTTCATTGCACCGTAGCTGCAAACCCCTTGCCTTTTGCCGATGACTTGATCGATGTAGCCCAGGTGCGAGGTGTAGGACCCAAAGGTCCCACAAATCATGCCATCGGCTTCACCAAGGTGAACCATAAGCGCACCAATCAGGGTGAAGCGACGTCTCAACTCGATCTGAGCATATTGCTCGGTAACCCCCTTTCGGTTGGTTAGGCGATGGTAGGCCTGCCAATACACGCGATAACGGTCATCCCGTTCAGGATTGACCACTTCAAAGTCAACCCCAGGCTTGATCCGTAACCCAAGCTTTTGAATTCTTGATTCGATAACAGCCGGACGTCCCACGAGGATTGGCTGTGCAATACCCTCATCGATCACCACTTGGGCGGCCCTCAAAATTCGCTCATACTCACCTTCTGCGTAAACCACGCGCTTGGTCGCAGCGCGGCGGGCAGCAGCAAATATCGGCTTCATGAAATTGCCAGATCGGTAGACAAATTGCTCCAAATTGCTCCGATAAGCGTCGAAATCCTCAATCGGGCGCGAAGCAACCCCAGATTCCATCGCTGCTTTTGCAACCGCTGGCGCAACTCTTGCAATTAATCGCGGGTCAAAGGGCTTGGGGATCAGGTACTCAGGGCCAAAACTCAGGCCTTGGGTGCCATAGGCTGCCGTGACCACTTCGGATTGTTCCTCGCGAGCCAAATCGGCCACCGCGCCAACGGCTGCGATTTCCATTTCCCGAGTGATCGTCGTTGCACCAACATCAAGTGCGCCGCGAAAAATAAAAGGGAAACACAAAACATTATTGACCTGGTTGGGGTAGTCGGTGCGGCCGGTTGCAATCACTGCGTCCGGGCGTGCCGCTTTGGCTAGGTCGGGTGTGATCTCCGGATCGGGATTGGCCAGAGCAAACACCAAGGGATTGGGGGCCATCCGCTTGACCATGTCAGGCTTAAGAACACCACCAGCCGATAGTCCCAAAAACACATCAGCCCCTTCGATGACTTCCATCAAGCTGCGCGCTTCGGTTTTTTTGGCAAACCGCGCTTTATCGGGATCCATGAGCTCTTTGCGGCCCTCGTAGACCACACCAGCAAGATCGGTCACCCAAATGTTTTCAATCGGCAAACCCAGATCGACGAGTAAGTCGAGACAGGCCAATGCAGCAGCGCCAGCACCGCTTGTTACGAGCTTGACCTCCTTCATGCTTTTTCCTACGACCTTGAGCCCATTGCTCAACGCAGCGCCGACCACAATCGCAGTTCCATGCTGATCGTCGTGAAACACCGGAATATTCATCCGGCTTCGCAATTTGCGCTCAACTTCGAAGCAGTCGGGAGCCTTAATATCTTCCAGGTTGATACCGCCGAAGGTTGGCTCAAGTGCGGCGATGATTTCAATCAATTTTGCTGGATCTTTTTCGTTGATTTCGATGTCGAAAACATCGATGCCAGCAAATTTTTTGAATAAAACTGCTTTGCCTTCCATGACAGGCTTGCCAGCGAGGGGCCCAATGTCGCCAAGCCCCAGCACAGCGGTGCCGTTGGTCACCACGCCAACCAAGTTGGCGCGTCCCGTGTAGCGAAAGGCGTTCCCCGGATCCTTAACAATCTCTTCGCAGGCAGCTGCTACCCCAGGACTGTAGGCCAGTGCGAGGTCTCGTTGGTTGGTCAACTGCTTGGTTGGCTCAACCGATATTTTTCCTGGCCTGCCTTGTTCGTGGTATTCAAGCGCTGCCCGACGTAGTTGCGGATCCATCAATATCTCCCTTTGATCATCTTTGCGGCCTCGCTGCCTGTTCATGCGATGCCTGTTGTTGTTTATTCATCCAAGCGACTGGGCGCTAAGCAAGCGCGGGCCTCAAACCAAGGTTAAAAGCCAAGACCGAGGCCACATGAACTGCCTTTCGCTGCGAGCCATCGAGAATCTGGTGACGGCAACTGGTACCGTCTGCAACGATCCAGTCTTGCGACTTAGCCTCACGCACCGCTGGCAGAAGATTTGCCTCCGCCATCGCTATGGACTGCTTCAATGTTCCGACATCGTAGCCGAAGGCACCAGCCATGCCACAGCAACTCGCTTGAATCACTTGGGTTTGCAACCCTGGAATACGACCAAGCAGACGAACGGCTGGCGATAAGGCGTCAAAGGCCTTCTGGTGGCAGTGGCCATGTAGCCAGGCTCGCTGTCCTTCGAGGGCTTGGAAGTGCAAGCAAAGCCGTCCTGCCTGAAGTTCTTGCTCGAGATATTCTTCAAGCAGTAAAGCGCGATTTGCCAGCAAGCTTGCGAGGCGGCGGTGATGGGGGCGAAGCCGCATCGACAATAACTCATCACGCATCGTGAGCAGGCAGCTAGGCTCAACACCAACCACCCAAGCACCCGCTTCAACCCAGGGTCCTAAGCAATCGAGCATGTGCTCAAGTTGCTCTTGCGCGGTCTCGATATCGCCACAGGCAAGCGAGCTACGCCCACAGCAAAGCGGCTTGTGCTTGCCTGACAGCTGATGCTGCGCAATCACCCGACAGCCAGCGGCTTCAAGCACCATCATCGCATCGCGCAAAATTTCCGGTTCGAAATAATTATTGAAACTGTCGGACCAGAGGATAACTGTTGGCTGCGTCGGCGACATCTTCAACGCCGCCAAGTCCTCGCCAACAACATCGCGATTAAGGCCATGACTCCGATGAAAGGGCTTGGCGGCCCACTGGGGAAGGCTACGTCCCTTTGCGGCAATACCTGTCAATGCCTGCAAGGCCTGGCGAAGCAGGCTTTGTTTGGAAACCCAATTGCTAAAACCCGGCAGATAACTCACATAAGCCGCCCAGCTTGGAAGCCCTGCAATCATTTGATCTTTGAGGCTCGGTGTAAATTGGCGACGGCGTTGCGCTAGCACCTCGATTTTCATCTTGGCCATGTCGACGCCCGTAGGGCATTCGCGCCGACAAGCCTTGCAACTCACGCAAAGCGCTAAAGCATCCTGAACCGCCGGATCCTGTAAGCCCGCCGGCCCAAGCTGTCCGCTTGCTGCGAGTCTTAAGGTGTTCGCACGACCTCGCACGCTATGCTGTTCATCGCGTGTGACCCGATAACTCGGACACATCACCGCAGCGTCAAACTTTCGGCAATGCCCGTTGTTGTTACACATTTCAATCGCCTTGCCAAAGCCTTGGGCCGGGTCGCCACCGCTTCCAGGGGGGCTGAGCGCTTCGGTTAGCGGATCGTTTTGCACATCCCAGCTCGACCAATCAAGCGCCGTCTGCATCGATTGCATGGCGTAGCCTGGCCGATAGCGAAAAAGCTCGCGTTGATCCATGTTTGTTGAACGAACAATCTTCCCAGGATTCATCAATCCCTGGGGATCAAACGCATCCTTCAGCTGTTCGAAGGCGAGGTTAAGCCGATCGCCAAACTGCCAGCGCATCCATTCGCTT
>VGHV01000035.1 GCA_016868095.1 Betaproteobacteria bacterium | reverse complement strand
ACTGATTTCGCCAGGGCTTTGTGGGAGAACCCCAGCATCCTCGAAAAAACGGTTGCGCACACACCACTTGGACGAATTGGCGAGCCTGATGAAATCGCGGGTGCCGCGGTATTCCTCGCTTCAGCGGCTGGCTCTTATACGACCGGTCAAACCTTTACGATTGATGGGGGCCGGACATCAGGTATGTCTCGGTCCGACTAATCGCTCATGTTGACTTCGGTGTTGGTTTTTCGTTTGAAGGATCGCCCAGGTCCCAAAATAGACCCGCCATCGCCGCTAGTCCCTCCTCAATAATGGGCATTAGCATGTGTTCATTCGGTGCATGTTGATTGCAACCCGCGTACGAGTGTGGAACCCAAACGGTTGGTAAACCGAGTATTTCCGCAAATACATCGTTTGGCAATGAACCACCCAAATTGGGTAAAACGCCTGGTCTCACACCCAGGCTTTCGGCGATTGATTTGACCGCAAATAGACACCACGGATCGTGCGGATCGAGTCGGGTTGCCGCCATTGGGGGCTTAACCGGATCACAGACCTCCACATCCGCAAATCCAGCATCAATGAGGTGCTGGCGTAAGTCCTCGACGATTGTTTCAGGCTTGGTGCCTACGACAAAGCGTAGTTGGCAATGCGCATTGGCAAATCCAGGAATAGCGTTGACCGGCGCACTTGGGTTGCCAGTTTGAAAGGCCAACACCTCGAAACTGTTCCATCCATAGACACGCTCGGCAGGACTCAGTCCCGGTTCACCCCAGTCGGGCTCAACCTTTGGGCCATCCTCACCACCGTCGACTTCGATATCGCAAAGTGACTCGCGAACCGCAGCGCTGAGACTTTGAGGTCTCCATGATGACAGCTTGATCGACCCTCGAGCGTCGCATATCGTGGCGATAGCATGCGCTAGGCGAATCCCAGGATTCGAGATCAAACCGCCCCAGTTTCCAGAATGATGGGCTCCTTTCCGAGCTTCAATCCGCAGTTCAAAATTGATCACACCTCGACTTCCACCGTAGATCGTGGGCAGCTCAGGACGAATTCGTGGCCCGTCCGATGCAATAAATAGATCGGCTTTCAATCGGTCTTTATGTTGCTCACAAAATGCAGCTAATCCGGGCGAACCAGTCTCTTCGCCCGTCTCAAGAATCACTTTGATATTGAATCCGAGCTTGCCACGACTATCCAAGACGCTGCGTAGTGCCTCGAGATTGATACTGTGCTGGCCCTTGTTATCGGCTGTGCCGCGTCCATACACCCGCTCTGCTACATGACGCAACTCCCAAGGCGACAATCCCTCGTGCCAACGGTCATCCTGGCCGCGGATCACATCAGCATGCCCGTAAGACAGAACGGTCAGACGTGCATCAGCCTCGAGGCGTTCAGCGAGCAGAAATGGGCCCGCGCCCTCGATTGGATTTGGGTGAATGCTGCAAACAAATCCCATCGCTTGCAAATACGGCCACATCTCATCGCGTAAATACGCATCCATGGCGGGTGAAGTCGGATCATCTTGCGACGAAGTCTTGTAGGCAACCCGTCTTTTGAGCATGGCCAAGAAGCTTCCATCCAGAGCAAGCAAACGAGCTTTCGCAATCGCTTGTTGGCGATCATGCATACTATTTTTCATATAAGTACTAATAATATATCAATATAGTTATTGAGGTTTAAGGGCCTTGGCTACAACGTGACCTTCTTAGCCGCTTGAGCTTCAGGTCAACTCGACTTTCAAGTAATGAGCACCTGGAATAGGGTTAAAGTAATAGGGTGGAATTTCCTCAAAACCCAAGCTCTCATAAAGCCCTCGGGCGGCTTCCATTTCATCGAGCGTGTCGAGCAACATACACGAGTAGCCCATTGAGCAGGCTTCGTCGATAAGCTGCACGGCAATTTGTCGGCCCAGTCCGATGCTTCGGTATTTCGGGCGCACGAACACTCGCTTCATTTCACAAGCATTGCTGTAGTCAGCGTCTGGAAAAGCACGCATCGCGCCACAGCCCGCTGGCTCACCACCGACGATTGCGAGCACTAATGCCCCACCTTGAGCGCTAGCGTATTCGCCCGGTAAGTGAAGTAACTCATCCTCGAAGCCTTGAAATCCTAAATCAATGTCTAAAGACGCTGCGTATTCGACAAATAGCTCGCGCACTTGATCAATTTCAAGCGTCGACATGACGCGCTTGAGTTTTATGTCCCGTGTGTGCATAAACGCATTGAAGCAACCCTCGGGTCAATTGGTCAAGCGAAGGGCATCTCCCGCTGATCGCCTGAATAGCTGTTGCGTTGAAATGAGTGCCGATAAAAGACTTACCCCAAGTTGCAAGACGATCCCGATCACGATGACCGAGGGGCTGCCATAACCTGAAAGTTCAAGTAGTTCCGTGCCTAAATACAAACCAAGTCCATAAGCAAAGGCTCCCGCTAAAAGTCCGCCGGTAAGTCCGGAGATCAGCAATTCAGCCGAAAATATAGCTTTAAGCTGAACAGGCGTTGCGCCTAACACACGTAACAGTGCAGCGTCGCGATGCCTTTCTTCCTGTTCAAGTTGTAGTGCCGAAGCAATCACGAGCGCACCACTCATCAAAGCCAGCAAAAATAGCCATCGTAGGCCAGCGGCGAGCTGCTCAACCAAGGATTTAGCCTGTTCAATCGCTGCGCTTAAATCAACCGCGGTAATGTTGGGAAAACGCGCGTTGAGGCTTCGATCGAAATGTGGGTTACCGTGGGTTTTTATGCTGGCAATCCAGCTTTGGGCTTGATCTTCCAGAAGTTGGGGCGAAAGCACAACGAAAAAGTTGACCCGCATACTCTCCCACGATAGTGCTCTTATGCTGCTAATTCTGGCCTTGACCAATTCGCCTGCAACCTCAAATTCAAGCTCATCACCAAGTGCAAGGCCGAGGGTTTTAGCCAGACCTTGTTCAACTGAGGCATCTGCTTGGCCTCGACGTGGCCAATGTCCTTGGATTAATCGATTAGATTCGATGGGCCCTTCCCCATAGGACAGATTGAACTCGCGATCAAGCAATCGCTTTGCGCGTAGCTCTTCAAAGGCCTGCGGGTCCATCGGCTTGCCGTTGCGGGCGACCAAGCGGCCACGGACCATGGGATAAAGGGATTGTGAATCACTTTGCGATGTTTTTCCTAAAAACGATACCACTTCAGCAAATTGATCGTTTTGAATATTGATAAGAAAGCGATCAGGCATATCTTGCTTGGCAGCACGCTGCCAGCTTGAAATCAGGTCATCTTGAACGAAACTCAGCAGCAATAAGGCGATCACGCCTAACGTGCTTGCGCTTTGCTGCATGGCGCGACGAAGCGGCGTTTTACCGAGGCGTCGCAGGGCAAGCTTGGCCGGAAAATAATGCGTTGGCAGCTGTTCGCCAAGCGTGAGCCCCATGCGGTAAATCGCTGCAAGCAAAGTCGCCAGGATCATAAAAACGGCCATAAGGCCAATCCAGAGCAGCATGGCGCTGCGGAGGCTATCGGCGAGCCATACAGTCAACAACAAACTCGAAACAGCGATCACCAACCAAGGAAGATTGGCCTGAATCAAAAGCCTCCACCAGCTTGCGCCTGCCGCCCGCGTTGCGGCATGAGGGCTTTCATCACGAAAAAGTACATTGGGTGTCACACCTAAAAGTTGCAGCCATCCGCCCAGCGAAAAGCTCAATAGCATCAAAATACCCGCAAGCATTGCTTGCGCTGCAACGCCAAGATCGGCCGGAGGCAATTGCTGTCCAAGCTTGCCTGGAATGAGCGAGGCAAGAAAATCGGCTGTGACGACCCCTAGCGCCGCCCCTAAGCCGCCGGCAAGCATGCCGATCGTTAAAAACTGTAACGTAAGCATGGCAAGCAAATAGCCCGCTGATGCACCCATGACTCGCATCAAAGCGTATTGTTTCAGATGGGTTCTGGCATAGTGCCTCGCTGCAAGCGCAATCGCGGCACAAGCAACAATCGCGATAATGGATGCAATTAAGCCAAGAAAACTTCTGGCTCGTTGCATGGTCAATTGGATTTCAGGCCGTCCTGCATCTTGTGCTTCGATTCGTTGACCCTTTTCAAGCGCAACCTCGGCGCGAGCGAGCCACTGTTTGAGTTGCCTGGGATCGGTGTGCGCAAGTCCAAGTCGCCAAGTGATGCGACTGCCCTCTTGAATGAGGCCGCTACCCTCTAGGTCATCTCGGTGCATCAAAAGTCGAGGCGCAAAATTGATAAAGGCGGCAACACGATCAGGCTCTTCTTTGATGACGCCGCCGACTTGAAATTCAGCATCGCCAAGCTTAAGCCGATCGCCCACATGCGCCTGCAATCGATCAAACAGACTTTGTTCGAGCCATACAGTGCCACGACTGAGCTGTGACGGCCTCGCCTGCACTTGATGGGTCGCTAGATTGTCGAGTAGTAGCTTTCCTCGCAAAGGATAACTACTACTGACGGCCTTGATCGAGGCAAGCACAGTTTGATCGCCAACGCTGACCATGCCTGGGAAAACCGCTGTTTGCATCACAGCAAACCCGAGGCCTTGCGC
The DNA here is from genome assembly GCA_016868095.1 of Betaproteobacteria bacterium. GTDB lineage: Bacteria > Pseudomonadota > Gammaproteobacteria > Burkholderiales > Burkholderiaceae_E > UBA3064. The sequence continues at coordinate 8,391 of VGHV01000035.1, read as the reverse complement.
ATCTTGCACCGTGTTTCGTTGTATCGGATGGTCGCTAACCAGCAAAGCATCCGCAGCAAGAAGGCTTGCGGCACGCGCCTTTAGGCTCCGCTCAAAGCGGTCGGCAAGGCTTAATACGGTCGACATCGCGAGTACCGAAAGCACGAGTGCTAATCCGAGCAGACTCAAATGCCCTGCCCGAAAATCGCGAGCAAGCAATCGGAAAAAAAAGGCGCGCATCGTTATGTTGATTAGACTATACGCGGCGCTGCTTGAGTGCGGCTAGGTTTTAATGCGAAACGGCGTGAAATCCGTATCACGATCGTAGAAATCCTCTTGCTCAGCGCGCTTGAGAAATCCAACAATCTTATAGGTGAGCGGCGTAAAAAGGATTTCCACCGCTGTCTTTGCGATCCACTGCGAGAGCATCAAGCTTGGAATCAACTCGTTGGGTATCAGGCCACTGTTCCAAAATGCGAGCGGATAGAACAAAAGCGAGTCTACCCCTTCTCCAAATATCGTCGAACCGATGGTTCGCATCCAAAGATGTTTGCCCTCAGTCAGTAACTTCAATTTAGCAAGCAAGAAGGAGTTGACAAATTCGCCCACGCAATAAGCGACAAGCGATGCGGCAACAATGCGCCAGGTACTTCCAAAAGCGATTTCGTAGGCTGCCTGGTTGTTCCAACCTGCTGCTGGCGGCAAGGACACCACCACGAAGGCCATGAGGGACGCAAAAAGCATGGCAGCAAAACCAGTCCAAATTACCCTTCTGGCTCGCGCGTAGCCGTAGACCTCGGTGAGAATGTCGCCAAAGACATAGGAGATGGGGAAAAAAAGCACACCGGCCCCAAATGTGACCTGACCGAGTAGCGGCAAATCAAGCGAAGCAGCCTTGGCCGGACCGATAAGATTCGAGCAAAGATACACCGTCACAAATGCAACCATGACGAGGTCAAGGTAACGGTAGGATCGTTGTTGGCTTGGTTGCAGCGATTTCATGAATTGCGAATCCTACTGTTAATGATTACCTTGTATCGGCTAAAACCCCACGTCCAGGCTATGGGCATTGGGCAGTATACAAGTCCGCGTTACACTGCGCCACGCGAAAAAGGAGAAGTTGGCGTCTGAGGCTTGCACAGCTAGACAGTCAACACGGCCCGTGTTTGAGGGGAGACTAGATTAATGATTGAAGGATCCGACTGCCTGTTGGCAGTCAAGGGAATCACCGTGCGTTTCGGCGGCATCGTCGCGCTTGATGGTGTTAGCTTTGATGTGCCACGCAACAAGGTTTGTGGCCTCATTGGCCCCAATGGTGCGGGCAAGACAACGCTTTTTAATTGCCTCAGTCGCCTCTATGCCTATCAAGAAGGCGACCTGCTCTTTGAAGGCAGATCGATTACTCACACGCCGGTTCATCAAATGGCCACCATCGGCATAGGGCGAACTTTTCAGAACCTGGCAATGTTTAAGACGATGTCGGTTCGCCAAAATGTGATGGTCGGTGCACACGCGAGATCATCATCAGGCTTCGTTGCCAATATGCTTAAGCTCGGTCATGTTAAGCAGGAGGCCGAGCAAATGCATGAGCGCGCCGACGAGGTCTTGCAGTACCTGAAGCTCACTGATTACGCAGACAGGCCTGCTGGTGAATTACCCTTTGGCATCCAGAAGCGGGTTGAATTCGGCCGCGCGCTTGCATCGCAACCTAAGCTCTTACTGCTCGATGAGCCTGCTGCAGGACTTAATCACGAAGAGCTTCATGACCTCGGTGATTTGATCAAGGATGTGCGCGATCGCATGGGGATTACCGTGCTGCTTGTCGAACACCATATGAGTTTGGTGATGAGTGTTTCCGACTGGATTGTTGCGCTAAATTTTGGAAAGAAAATCGCAGAAGGCACGCCGGAACATATTCAAAAGCACCCTGAGGTTATCCGTGCCTATCTCGGCGGGGAGGCAGCATGAGCTTACTCCAGGTTAATGGATTGCAGGCGTGGTACGGCCCGACGCAAGCACTCTTTGGTGTCAGTTTCAAGCTTGAGCAAGGCGGGATCACAACCATTCTTGGCGCGAACGGTGCGGGCAAAACCACGACGCTCAGAGCCGTTTGTCAAACAGTGAAAACCGCTGGCGAGATTCAGTTTTCGGGCCAGCGCGTTGATGGCAAGGCCACGGAATCCATTGTCCGAATGGGTATGGCACATGTGCCTGATGGGCGTGGAACCTTCACGGCACTTTCTGTCGAAGAGAACCTCCGCCTTGGCGCCTACACCCGACGAGATCGGGATGGGGTTGAGGCTGATATCGAACGGATGTATCAGCGTTTTCCTCGCCTCAAGGAGCGATTTCGCCAGCAGGCAGGGACGCTGTCAGGGGGCGAACAGCAAATGCTCGCCATAAGCAGAGCCTTAATGCTTCGACCCAAGCTTTTACTGCTTGATGAACCGTCGTTTGGGCTCGCGCCGCTGATTGTTCAAGAAATTTTTCAGATCATGCGCAGCATTAACCAAGAAGACAAAGTGAGCATGCTTTTAGTCGAGCAGAATGCATCGCTGGCGCTCGGTCTAGCCGATCATGCCTATTTGCTTGAGACTGGCAATGTCGTGCTCTCAGGGCCAGCAGCCGATATCCGCTCAGACGAATCGATCCGAAGAGTTTATCTTGGCTATTGAATGCAACAGCTTGCCCAGCAGCGTCGAACGTTCAATGTTTTGCATGCTTTTCTTGAATTTAGAACCTGATACTCACAGTGAATGGATTCACTGTTGGTCGTGGGTTTGATAGGAGCGAGTGCGGATGGAAGCGTTTTTGCTACAGGTTTTATCAGGTGTCACCAACGGTGGCATTTATGCGGCGGTCGGTTTGGCGCTTGTGATGATTTATCAATCGACGCATCACATTAATTTTGCCCAAGGTGAAATGGCGACTTTCGCTACCTACATTGCCTGGGCTTTGATTCAAGTAGGCCTACCCTATTGGATTGCCTTTGCCGCTACCTTGGTGATTGCCTTCGCCGGCGGTGTTGCACTGCAGCGCATTATTCTGCGTCCTGTGGAAAAGGCGCCGGTGCTAACCAATGTAATTGTTTTTATTGGCTTATTGGTGATCTTTAACGCTGTCTCTGGCATGCTCTTCGATCACACGATCAAGGTCTTTCCAAGCCCATTTCCAAAAGAGGGCATGCTGATTAGCAAGTACTTCTCAGGGCATCAACTTGGCTCGACCCTTGTCACCCTTACGGTTTTAGTTTGCATTTTCAGTTTTTTGCGATTTACGCCGATCGGCTTAGCGATGCGGGCGGCAGCGCTCAACCCCGATTCGGCCCGACTCGTTGGCATTAAGGTGTCCTGGATGCTTGCTATCGGCTGGGGCTTTGCTGCAGCCGTAGGGTCCGTGGCCGGCATGATGGTTGCTCCGATCGTGTTTCTAGATCCCAACATGATGTCAGGCATTCTCTTGTACGGCTTCGCTGCAGCCTTACTTGGAGGTATCGACAACCCATGGGGGTCCGTTGTGGGTGGTTTGATCGTAGGAGTCCTGGAGAACCTGCTAGGGGCCTACGTGATCGGTACCGAACTCAAGCTCACCGTGGCTTTGGTGCTGATCGTTGCCATTCTTACGATCAAGCCTGATGGGCTTTTCGGTAAGACCGTTGTTACCCGCGTCTGAGGATCGAAGATGAACCAACTCAATCGCTGGCCCGTTTGGGTGATTTTTGGACTTGGATTGCTGTTGCTTCCTTTTTTGATAAAGGACTTCCGCGTTTTCCAACTTAGTCTCATGTTGATCTATGCGATCGCACTCCTTGGGCTCAACATACTGACTGGCTACGGAGGCCAGATCTCACTTGGGCATGGAGCCTTCTATGCCATTGGCGGCTACTGCGCAGCCATACTCATGGACCGTTTCGGCTTGCCCTATATGGCAACGATCCCTGTTGCCGCAGCCGTTTGTTTCGTAGCTGGCATATTGATGGGTTTTCCGGCACTTAGGCTCGGTGGGCATTACCTCGCATTGGCAACATTCGCTCTTGCTTTGGCCATGCCTCAGTTGCTCAAATTCAAGCATTTCGAAAGCTTCACTGGAGGTGTGCAAGGCATTATTCTCATGAAGCCAACGCCTCCGATTGAGTTTTCCTTGTTTGGTCAGCCTCTTTCAGAGGACAGATGGTTGTATTTCATGGTCTTGGCGGTTACGGTCATCATGTTTGTGATCGCGCGCAATTTGCTCGAAGGTCGGATTGGGCGAGCAATTGTCGCAGTACGCGATCAACCAATCGCAGCTGGCGCTCTCGGCGTTAGCCTGGCCGTCACCAAGACGATCACCTTTGGCGTCTCAGCAGCCTTCACAGGGGTTGCAGGCGCACTTGGCGCAATTACCGTTGCATTCGTTGCACCGGATAGCTTCAATGTGTTTCTATCAATATCATTTTTAGTCGGTGTGGTTGTGGGCGGCTTAGCCTCAATCCCTGGCGCTATTTTCGGAGCAGCCTTCATACAGTTTGTACCGAATATCGCTGATCAGATTTCGAAATCAGCACCATGGGCGGTCTACGGCGTCTTCCTCATAGCGCTGATGTACCTTGCCCCAAATGGAATCATGGGCATCATCAACAGGAGAAGGAGAAGTACATGACGATGAACTCTAAGCGGCGTGGTATCACGCAGGCGATTGCCGCTGTCGCCATTGGTGCAGGAGTGGCAGGCGCAAGCCCGGCTGCACTCGCACAAAAGCAGTATGGACCTGGTGTTACTGATAAAGAAATCAAGATCGGTAACGTAATGCCATATTCGGGTCCTGCATCGGTATATGGCGCGATTGGTAAGGCTGCCGCTGGCTATTACCAGATGATCAACGAACAGGGAGGCATTAATGGACGGCGAATAAATTTCATAAGTCTTGATGACGGTTACTCCCCACCAAAGACCCTAGAGCAAACTCGAAAGCTTGTTGAGCAGGAAAATGTTCTCGCCTTGGTGACAACGCTAGGCACCCCAACAAACTCGGCGATTCATAAGTACGTGAATCAACGAAAAGTACCTCATTTGTTTATCGCAACGGGAGCAACGAAATGGGGTGACCCGAAGGGCCATCCCTGGACGATGGGTTTCCAGCCAAGCTATCAGCCTGAAGCCAAAATCTACGCGCAGCACATTCTCGAAACCAAGCCCAATGCCAAGATCGCAGTTCTTTATCAGAACGATGATTACGGTAAGGATTACTTGAAAGGTTTTGAAGATGGCTTGGGCGACAAAGCTAAGACAATGATCATATCTAAAGTCAGCTATGAGGTCACTGATCCAACGATTGACAGTCAAATGGTCCAGATGAAGGCATCTGGTGCAGACACTTTTTTTAATATCACCATTCCCAAGTTCGCGGCAATGGCAATTAAGAAGGCTGCGGAGATTGGTTGGAAACCAACCCATTATCTGAATTCGGTTTCAAACAGCGTAGGCGCGACGATGATACCGGCAGGCTTAGAGAATGGCGTAGGAATCATTACTGGCCTTTATTGGAAAGAGCCCGAGGACCCTGACTTTGCCAATGACAAAGCGATTCTTGATTACTTTGCTTTCATGAAAAAGTACCTGCCGCAGGCCGATACCAAAGACCTCAACTATCTTTACGGTTACAGCAATGCGATGACCGTAGTCGAAGTCCTAAAGCGCTGTGGTGATAATCTGACACGTGAGAATGTGATGAAACAAGCCGCGGGACTTAAAAATTTCAATGTTCCAACCCTTATACCTGGCATAGATATCACCACAGGAGACGATGACTTCTTTCCTATTGAGCGTATGCAACCTGCTCGCTTCGATGGCAAGCGCTGGGTTCGCTTCGGTAAGGTCCTAGGTCGTTAATTGGGCTTTGCGTTGATCAAGGCGGTGTGATAAACGCTCTGCTTTTGATCAACGCTTTGGCTTGATTACGCTTTGCTTTGATTAAGGCTCTGTCCGAGCCTTAATCTGAGCTACCAATTGATCGCGCATTAATCGTAGAGTCGATTTGAGAAAGATCGTCTCTGGAGTTTACTAACAAGGCGCACGTCGAACTCGGGGGCGCAACTTGATTGCGCCCTTGTGTTTTACACAGGATCAGGGCTCACCATGCCCCGCCGTTTAGCAATCAGCACAGCTTGCGTCCGGTTAAAAACCCCTAACTCGCGGAAAATCGCTGAAACGTGCGCTTTGGTCGTTTGCTCGGTGATGCCAAGCACCCCCGAGATGTGTTTGTTGGAGTGACCGAGGCACATAAGTTGTAAGACTTCCATTTGTCGATCGGTAAGATTGACCTGATTGAGTGCTTTCGGATCCTGCGGCCCGTTCGTGCTAATCCAAACGGGAGGTACGAGCCTGCCTTCGACCGCAGCACGAACTACCGAAGCGATATCTTGCGGCTTGGCGGCCTTCGACACAAAAGCCTGGGCACCGGCAGCAAAACAGGCTGATACCTGTACGGGATCATCAGCACCCGATATGGTGACCATAATCGCATCTGGGCACTGTTGCCGAACCCTTCTCAATGCGTCTGTGCCTCTCAAACCAGGCAACATAAGATCGAGCAAAATAACGGTTGGATTTGCCATACGCAACAAGGGCTCGGCTGACTCAACGTCACGGAAACGCTCGATCTTCCGCCCAGAAAGCGCTACTGATAGCAGCGATAACAAGGCTTCAACGTAGAGCGGGTGATCCTCAATAACAACAACATCGACAGCAGCGCCAACCGCTGTTCGGTTTACGGTATCCAAAAGCATTCCTTCGAAGCAATACGTCGTAGCATAAGGACTAACTGGCAGATCCAAAGGATTCCAAAGCGCTATGCTACACAATTCAGAGAGCTTGACGGCAACAGCAGACTATGCTCCACCGCTGCTTGTAGCACTTGCCAATACATGCATCGAGGCTGGTCATGCGATCGAATCGATCCGATCAAGTGACATCGGGCTTCAATACAAAAGTGATAACTCGCCGCTAACAAAGGCAGATCTCGCTGCAGAACTTATTATCGATCAGTTTCTCAAACGCTATAACATACCGATCATATCGGAAGAGGCTTCGCCTCAGCTTTTTCGTTCAGAGGATTTCAAAAACAGCGCTTATTTTCTTGTCGACCCACTCGATGGGACAAGGGAATTTGTTGCAGGTCGAGCGCACTACACGGTTAACATTGCCTTGGTGATGCATGCCTATCCGCTCATAGGTGTCGTCTATGCTCCTGTGCTTAAAGTACTCTACTTAGGCCTTTGTCTCGGTGATCATGGCTCGCGTACGCGAGTTCCGCGTGAGTCTGCTCTTAGTCTTGGACGTGCCTGGAAATTTCATGCTGATTCGATGCTTGATGGATTGTCGGCGTCGATGCTTGTACCCGAACAGCATCGCATTCAAACTAGGATCGGCAACTCGGCTCGTCTCCATGCCCTTGTCAGTGCATCGCATCTTGATCACCAAACAGAGTCCTGGGTTGCTGGGCATCCTGTCGTCGAGCGATCTGATTTCGGGTCTTCCTTGAAGTTCTGCAAACTGGCAGAAGGTTTTGCTGATGTTTATCCTCGCTTTGCTCCGACGATGGAGTGGGATACCGCAGCGGGACAAGCAGTGCTTGAGGCTGCAGGTGGCATCGTCACCGACGAAGTCTCACAGCGTTTTCAATACGGCAAATCAAATTGGCGCAATCAGGCTTTTATCGCCTGGGCGAACCCCTTGTTCGCGACGAAGCGCTTCGTAGAGAACAATGCCACTTGCGACGGCGACGTTCAAGCTAGCAACCTGCCCCATCATCGGCAAGTGTACGAGTTGATCGCAAGTCTCGCGGACAAGTCGTCTTAGGCCCTTACCTTCAGCACCTAGGACGAAACAAGCGGGAGTTGCCCAGTTTGCGTCCCAAAGCCCCGTTGAAGCTTCCTCAGCAAGGCCAATCAGCCACAGTCCGCGCTCTTGAAGCTCTTGCATGGTTCTTACCAGGTTAGTGACGAGCACGTAGTTCACCGACTCTGCGGCCCCCGAAGCTGTCTGAATTGCCGCATCTGTAAGTGGGCACGCGTGATCCTTGGGGGCAATGACCGCACGAATACCTGCGCCATCTGCTGCTCTTAAACAAGCACCTAGGTTTCTTGGATCGGTCACACCGTCTAGTAAGAGTAAGCGCGGAAGGGCGTCGTTGTTGACAAACAAGTCATCAACCGTGAGGCTTGGGAGGGCATCTGGCGAGATCGCAACCACGCCTTGATGTCGCCTGCCTGGCGCTAAGCGTTCGATTCGCTGCCCGTCGACCGGATGCAACTTAACGCCAAGGCGCTTCGACAAATCAAGCAATTCGCGCATGCGAGGATCCTGTCTTGACTCGTCGACATAAATCATTTCGATTGAATGGGCTTGTCGCTTAAGCCTTGCTAGGACTGCGTGG
>VGHV01000034.1 GCA_016868095.1 Betaproteobacteria bacterium | reverse complement strand
GGTTCTCGGTGAGCGATGACATTCAGGAAGAGCGCTTTCGCGAGCGGGCCGAAAATCCGCTCAAGCGCTGGAAGCTTAGTCCGATGGATTTAGAGTCACGCGATAAGTGGGTGGAATACTCCAAAGCTAAGGACGCGATGTTTATGCACACCGACACGCGGCATGCTCCCTGGTACGTCGTCAATGCCGATGTCAAGGAACGTGCAAGGCTTAACTGCATTTCCCATATGCTGCAGAAAGTCCCCTACCACGCCGTTAAGCTGCCCGAGATCAAGTTTGGCAAACGCAAAAAGATCCCCTCGGATTACGTACGTCCACCCATGAGTAGCCAGAACATCGTTCCTGACTACTTCTAGCATCTTTTTTAGGAAAACCCGAGGTTGACCCCTAGACCAATGGCTGCTGCTCGTCCCACTCAGCGATTGGTTACCGTCTATTGGAAAATTACTGGTTTTTGAAGCTGGGCAAGATTGATGCGCGAAGAAGTAAGGAGCCGGATGGCCTGGTTGCTTCCATCGAACACTGTGCTTTGCGTGCCGACGACGCCCGTCTCCGCGCCACCGAAAGGGCAGCGTCTTTCGCTACTTGACCCGTTACGCGATCGTATAACGTGCTTATGTGCTCAAGCGGCTGCCGCTTGCGGAAACCGCCGATGCCTATGACCAGCTGATGCCCTGGAACATCAAACCCGAGGACCTCATCACTGAGATCGGCCGTTGACAAGACCCTTGTTTATGGATCGCATACTCAAGATTGCGAAATCTGCCTCAAAACCATGCCTCACGAATATTGGGTTTTGAGTTGAAAAAGTAGAGTAGGCAATTACACAGTTTATTACATAAACGACCTTTTCTGATATAAGTTATTGATTTATATAATATTTATTAGAGCTAGATTCGATCATAATCCGCAGGTCCGGGGTTCGAATCCCTGATTCGCCACCAAGAATTCTCTATTGTTTTCAACGACTTAGTTGAATCGAGCGCGTAGCCGTGAAGTAACGCCCTGGGAGATTGCGCATAGCCTTAACTAACACCAGGCTTCTCAAAAGCGGCAATCTAACTCCCTTAGGACAGAAGCCAATGAATCACTGTCCAGTCAGCCTAAGACTATCTCACCACCGGTAACTCATCCCAGCGCGTGGTGTAGCGCGGCGTCGACGTATCGCCCGCCCAGTGGGCAGCGCTTTCTACCCATTCCCGCAAGTACTTCGCCAAACCTGGCATTCGCTTCGCGGACTTTCACCTGTGTCTGAGCCTTGCTATGGCTGGCGCAGCGCATGAACTGGACGAGTGGTTAGCGCAGATCGATGGTCCGACGGCTCGCCTGATCAGGCACGCGAGCCACGGCTTTCTTGCCATTGCGCAGTCACGCTGGGGCGTAGCGGTTTTAGAGCTTGAACAGGCGTTGCCCAACCACGAGATCTTGGGCGGAAGCCGGGCGCAACGCGACCTGCTGCTAGAAGCGTTGGCCTTTGCGCGAGGCCGCGGCACCCCACTTGATCACCAATTTGGCAGCGGGGTCAGGGCTTCATGAGGTTGATGCGACTGACCTGAAAGTGCCGATGTCCGTGCCCACTTCTGAGAAGAAGCGCAACGATGTCGAGTGAGTTTTCATATTTATTTCCCTTTTAACACCCTCTATCGCCCTCACCCACCCGCACGCGCCCTCAGCTTCCTCGCGCCAACCTAAATGGCGAGATTGGAAGATGCACTTTTCATGGAAAGTGGAACCTAATGACGGGGTGAAGCACCTGGAGACACCCTACCTCTTCAACCTGGTGCAGGACCCAAAGGAAGAATGCGACGTCAACGCCGATCAGGGTTGGGCACGTGGCCCCATCCGAAAGATGATCTTTGCGTTCCAATCCACGCTCAAAACGCATCCGCCTATCCCACCGGGCGCGCCCGACGATTACCTTCCAGCGCCACCGTCCAAGACGAGCTTTTAAGCATCTCGAACGGAGTCAGGTTCCTGCTGGACTGGACATTGAGCCTCATCGAAATTTCCCCGATGACACTTGCGGACTTATCTAAATGAGTGCTTCCGACCAAAAGAAACTGATTGAAGGACACTTGTATTACAGCAACTCGTCAGTGACGACACTACCTGCCGCAGCACTACGCGCGAGATGGGTTTAAATTGGCCGTTACTACTGTTCTTATTTGTAGACGTCAAAGAGAACTTTCGATTTGGTACCTGTCATACTCGATGAGGGCTACTTAATATCCTCCTTTGCCCTCATTCTCCAGAAACAACCCTGGCCTTTCTCCAAACTATGCTCAGGGTATCTAAGTCAAGGTGTTTCCAAGGCTCGTTCCCTTCGCTCTAATTTCTTTTGAGCGTCTCTGGTAACGAGAGCCATACTAAAGCCGCAAGAAAGAACATCAAAGATCCCATCCCCATTGCAATCGAGAGTCCGAAAGCATCAGCTATTGCTCCTGAAAGCAAAGAGCCTACTAGAGAAACAATTCGCCCCCAATTGAAAATCGAGGCGGCAGTCGCCCGTAAATGTGGGGGATACAGTTCTGCAAAATAGGGACCCCAAACACCCATCGATACAAAGCAAAATCCGTACGCGAACCCGATCAATGCATAACCCACAAATGACGGCTCTGCATTCAGGTAAATCAAAATCAGCACCGATGCAATGACAAACCCAGCTGCATTAGCGCGCCTCCCAAAACGATCTCCAATGAGACCCCAAACGAGTGCTCCGCTCATCGAACCAATGTGCATAACGGTCATCAGCTTTCCGATGATGTCTGGCGAAAACTGATGGTGCTCGCGTAAAAGCGTTGTTGTCCAACCATTAAATGACTGGAAGGCGAAAAAGTTAAGGCCGCACATGAGTGCCAGCCTAAGTGTCACCGAAGTTCTACCCTCTGCAAAGAGTTGCGCTAAGGGCAGCTTTTGGTTCTGCGATGGATTTAAAACGGATACTTCGCCCCAAGGAATGAAACGATCGTCTCGCGGTAAGATTATCAAAACGATCACTGAGGCTGTTAGCGCACCAACGCCGCCAATGACCAGTACCTGCTGCCAATTCGTAGCGTCGTAGTGACGCCCAATCCAGGACAAAAGTGCGTCGCCTCCGTTGTATGTCAACTGAACCATTCCAGCCAGTAAGCCGCGCATCGTCGGTGGAAAGTAGCCGATGTAGAGGCTTACAGCGCATCCAAAAACACCCCCAAGAAAAACGCCCATTACAAAGCGTTGAATGATGGCGGTTTGGTAGCTATCAACAAAGACAATACCTAGAGAACCCACTCCGATTCCAACGGACACTAGCGCAAAAACGAGGCGGCGACTCCACCGGTCAGCCAGCTGTGGAATAAGAAGCGCACCAAGTAGTGCTCCTGCTCCCTGAAAGGTGTAGAAGGAAGCAACCTCTGGTTTACTCAGGCCCAATGACTGAGCCATATATGGGCGGAGGAAGTTTTCTGTATTCCAGACAAACGCATAAAAAACGTAGGGAAGCATGATGGCTGCAAACATTGACCATCGCCGTATGTTTGACAGGTCTTCAGCACGATCCACTCTCAGGGATGACATGATCGTGCTTACTTACCCGAACTTGCTAACGCCGCACCCTCAACCATGGCCTCAAACTTCGCAAAAACAATATCCGCATCAACGACTCCAAAACCTGCAAACGTACCAAACCCGCAATCTGAGCCAGCAATCACTCGTTCAAGACCCACCACATCAGTGAATCGCTTGAGTCGCTGAGCAATGAGCCTCGGATGCTCAATGAAATTAGTTGTACTGTCGATGACACCAGGGATCAGAATCTTCGTATCCGGTATCAATGCACGCATCTCATGTATTGTTTCCCACTCGTGACCATGCCTTGGATTTGCTGTTTCAAAAAGAAGACCATTTGGCTTTGCACCAAGCACTGCAGGGAGAATTGTCTGAAGGGGAACATCCTTGTGATGAGGCCCTTCATAGTTTCCCCAACAAACATGCATCCGTGTTTGTTCTGCAGGTACATTACGAAGTGCATGATTAAGGATTTCGATGTGCCTCTCGATCCGCCTGAGGTAATCAGATTCTTCTAGGTCTTTGTACATCATATGGCGCCCAAGCCCTAAATCTGGCGAGTCAATCTGAAGGATCAGACCGGCTCCTACGATAGCTTCATACTCCGAACGTAGGGCTTCACCGAGAGCCTCAAGATACAAATCATCGCTTGCGTAGTACTGATTCGGTTGAAATAACGCTACAACACCCGGCGATGGTGCGTTCATGAAACTCCTGCGGGTTTTGTGCTTGATCAGAGCACTCTTTAAATTTGCAAGATCTATTGCCAGTGGCCGATCGTCTCTCAAGCAGATAGCGCCAACACAACATGGCCTACGGTAGGTTGGGGTACCCCCTCTCTGCCCGATCTTGGTTAAAAAGCCTGGGAACGCTTCCAAATCAGCCGGTGTTCGCCTGGGGCTATCACCATCGAAACCTGTGTAACGATCTTTGATGTAAGTTGCATAACTTATCTTACTCATCTCACCGTCAGAAACAATATCGATGCCAGCTTTGACCTGTCGCGCTATGACATCGTCAACCGCAGCACGCATCGTCTGGTCAAAGACATCTTGATCGAAAGGTTCACCTCGCTCCTTCTTAAAAATGAGATCAACCACATCTTGGGGTCGCGGTAAGGAGCCAACATGCGTGGTAAGTATTTGGACATTAGACATCGTGGATTTAGCCGCTAGTTTGATTGATAGATTCCATCTTGAAGAAACTTGATTGTTCTATTTAAGAACAGCCTCTGGTACTCGTCCTTTTCGTCTGCTGCAAGCTGCTTCGATGCCGTAAGTGAAAGTTCATGATCCCGTTGTGCAAGCGGCTCATCGTATGCTTCGATCCCTGCAGCCCGAAGCACCCTACTCTGTCTGCCTAGCTTATGAACGTCTACATAACGGTCCTTGTCACCGTACGCAAGCCACACAACAAAAGCCTGATTCAGCCTTAGGTGCATGGCATCAAGCTCAACATACCCTCCGGACCAAAGGACTACAGCAACTCAATCCGTGTCGCTTTGAACGCAGCTTGAGAGTATTGTTTGCATCACTGCGTTCGCACCCATTGAGTGTCCGAAGATTGCAAATCGATAGCTCGGTGAAAGCCTAACTAACCTCTGTCCACTGACCCAATTTAATAACGAAGTTCGATAAGTCCAAATCGCCGTGATGTCCCGCACATAGCCGCGTTGTAGTGCTGCAGGATCGTTGCCCAAAACCTGCGCGGATTGATGGGACGCGGAAAACCCATGATCGCGTAGAAAGGGGCTTATAACGATTGAGCCCGATTGCGCGAGACGTTGAATAGTTGGCCCGTAGTAACTATCGGGCTCTAGTCCCATTTGGTAGAGACTTCGACTCTGCTGGGGGACCCAGCCTTGAACGAACACAATGATTGAGGAAATTCCTCCGTCGGCGTTGGATGATCCCACTGGCTGGCTAGGGACATCGACGCGAAGATATTGCTTAAGCCCATCAACTTCTAACTCAACAATGCCAGTGCGATGTTTACTAATTTCATCAAGGTCGACAGATGTATCGACCGTCCAAGAACGAGGCAGGCTTACCCATTTGAACGATTCAGGCTCCAACTTGGAGCAGCCTGCCCGAACCTCTTGCTGCGAAAGCAACAAAAGACCGAGCAGTAGACCAAAGAAACGCTTCAAATTAGGTTCTAAATATTAGATAGTCCCAGTAACTCTGATACCCATCATGCGCGGGGGGGCTCCGCTAATTTGAAGGGTCCCACCTCCACCCCACACAAAACGATTGATGGTTTGCTTGTCGGACACGTTATCGATGTACCCCTGGACGGATAGCTTTTCACTCACTCTCCATACCAACTTGATGTCACCCTTAACGTAAGCGCCCTGCTTTTCTATATCAGCATTAGTTGGTTGCCCGTAGTAGCCGCTCGAAAAGGTTGCAACAAATATGGGCGTCAAGAGGGTTCCATTAGGTAATTGGATATCGTGCCTTGTGTAAACGGAGCCTTGATACTTTGCAGCGTAAGGAATTTTTTTACCAGAGAGATCACATCCGTAGGCTGCACTAGGCTGTCCGGTACCGCCCGTTCCTGGAATAACGCCGCAGTTGTATCCAGGCGCAAAAACTCGTCGTTGTCCTGCGGGGGCAATCACAATCCCATTCTTATCAAGCTGTGGTGCTGTCGACGTTGGATCTGCCACCAATACGGATGTGCCAAACGGTAGTGCAACATCTGGAAAGCTCGTGTACTTTGCATCGAGCAATGACAGTGTTGAGCCTAGCGTAAAGCTTGGTGACTGCCTCCAAGCAACCTCTGCCTCCAATCCATTGGCTCTTGCTTTTGCCGCATTGAATATCGTTGAAATTGTTGTAGCACCGACTGGGACCTGACGTTGCTCTTGTAGGTTTGTGTAGTCGTTAGAGAAAATTGCCGCGTTCAACTGAAGCGTATTCTTAAGGAAACGATTCTTCGATCCAAGTTCAATCGCTGTAACTTCTTCAGGTTTGAAAGTTCTCAGACTTTCCACCACCTGAAAGCCATTAAAACCACCTGATCTAAAACCAGTACCAACGGTTCCGTAAATTAGTTGATCTTTGTTTAGTGCGTAGTCGAGGCCAAATTTACCGTTTGTCTTGCTAAAGGTCGATGGCGCGTATGTGTACCCATAAAGGAGATTGGTCCCTGGGTCACACGCAGCGCCTGGAATAGCGTTACTACCAACACAATTAGTCACTCCGACGGCTCCATAGGCTGCGTCAGCCGGCCGCGCCATCCCGATTGCAATTTGATTTCCGTCTGGGGCACCAGACGCGTTTCGCGGAAGGACTGAGTTCGCGTTTGCCGAACTCCACACTTTGCTGTCTTTTGTAGCACGCGCTCCAGCCGTAAGCGTCAGATCTGACGACAGCTTGTAGCTTAGCTGTCCGTAAACAGCGTCAGAATCGGTTGTGGGTCTGTCAAAACTAGCAAAGCCAGCACCGTTTTGAGCGAGGGACAATTGTTGCGAAGTTGCACTCGATCGAATCGTTCTGGGCAGCTGTTGATTAATGAATGCACTGGTTAGCTTGTCTCTAAAGAAGTAAACACCACCGACGTAATTGAGTGGTCCGGTATTCTCTGAGAGAATCTGGAACTCTTGGCTCATCGTCCGTGCGCCGGTCAGCTGATAGTCAAGGCCAATCGTAGAGGCCGAAAAATCAGAATCAGATGATCGCTCTGCGGAGAATTTTGTGTAGCCGGTAATTGATCGAAAGGTATGTCCGCCGGCACGATAGGTAAGATCTAGACTAAGGTTTCGATCCGATAGGTTCAAGAACGTTTTGTAATCCTGGTCAATGCGATAGAGGTTACCTGGTTTATAAATTGGGATACCTAAATCTACTCCGCTACCGGCGGCGTTTGCTCCAGCTCCTGCCCCCGCACCAACTGTCCTTGTGCAATCGTTAACACCATCACGGTTGCCAGGCCTAGCATTGATGACTGTCAGGGTTGCATTGAAGAGCTGTTGACAAGATGGAGTGTGAATGTATGTGCCCGCCTGTTTATAACCGAATGCCGAGCCACCATTGCCGGATTGATCAGTCACATCAGCCCTAAATACGATATCAAGATCACGACTTGGTGTTATGCGCACTGAGGCTCTCGCGTAGCGAAGATCCTGATCGAAAAGCCCTCCGGCACTGTTATAGTCGTTTCTAACAAAAGGGTCTGACTTATCAACTAAGCCTACGACACGCACCGATACGATATCGCTTACTGGTACATTTACGTAACCCTCAAGCCGTCTTTTGTTATAGTTTCCAAGAGTCAAGCTCGCCGATGACTCACTCAACTTATGAACCGGTGCATTGTTCGTAATAGATACGGTTCCACCGAAGGTGTTTCTGCCATAAAGCGTTCCCTGAGGTCCACGCAAAACTTCCACGATACTTACATCAGTAAAGCCGAGCATGGCTTGCTGTGCTCGTGATTTGTATATGCCGTCAACGAAGTAACCGATCGTGGTGTCGGCATTGGTGGCGACGTTCTCCGTTCTAACTCCTCGCATCGCGGGTCGAGCATCTGAGCCCGATCTCCCGAAAGTAAAGCCAGGAACCAAGCTTTCCATTTGGGACAAGTTTGAGATATTTCTCTCTGCTAAATCTTCCCCTGCAATCGCAGATACCGATACATTCACCTTCTGCTGATCTTCAGCTCGTCTATTTGCTGTCACAGTGACCGACTGGATCTCGCCGGAGTCCACCTTCTTTGTTGGCTCAGCAGCGCTAGCTTGCATGGCGACGCTGCCGCCCATTAAGCCGACAGCAAGGGAAACATGAAGTGCAAGGGGCGCTTTTTTGAATCGTGCGGACATGATGGGAATCTCCTCGAGTTGTACGCAAAGCAAAGTACGGCACCGATCGGACAGTGCATCGACAAGTTTGGGAGGTTTGCAGAAGTATTGCAAGCGTATGCAAAGTTTTTGCAAGACTTCGAATTAGATCGCGATGAGTGGCAATTTTTTCGAAATTAGCGTGACAGTCTGCTTACGCCATCGGCAATCACCGCCCTTCTTTAGCGATGCAATCCGCGCGCGTTATGCCGCAAGTTCCTACTTCGATGTCGTGGGTCATGCGCGACCGACGAATCGTCGATGTGCTATGTATCCATCAGCGTCGCGTATCAAACCCATCGCCGCAGCTTCTGTCACTGTTGACTGATCCCAGTCAATAAATTTGCGATCATCGCTTGCTAGCAACGACAACACGACCAGTTCGCCCTCAGCACTCGCCCTTAGTTCGCGCCAAGTATTTGCTGGGATCGAAAATACGTCCCAACCATCGTCCGTCCCACTGAGCCTATATTCCTCATGCTCCCCTTCGTCAAGTCGTAGGCTTAGCGACCCTCGAAATACGATTAGGACTTGCTTGCTGGCTATGCGATGACGACTGATTCCACCGCCAGGCGGGACTTTAATCCACTCCATCGATAGCCCGATGGGATTCATCGGTCGAGGTAGATGATCCCTTTTCTCACACATACCGTAACCAATAACTGGAGCGATAGCACTACCGCAGTTTGGAAGCCTGCTATCAAGCAATCCTTCGGCAGTCCAGTGCAGCTTTTCAAATGCGATGCAGCGTTCCTGCATTTGCTCAACGCTCCAATCCCTCAAGCCGGCAATTTCGCTTCTAGTCATGGGCTCGAATAAGTCAGCATCTAAAGGCAGCTTAACGCCTTGGCGAGTATCAATGATTCGGTGCGCTTTAGTTAAGTAAACGCCATGGCGCTTCGCTGCATCAATGGTGTCTGGCCCCCAAAGAATGCCTCCCGTATCGTCACGTCCGAGTGCGGTAAACATAAAACCATCCTCGTTTCCCAGGTTTTTAAATCCGCGATAAATCCAAGTGGGGATAGCGACAATGTCTCCAGCTCCGATTTCAATCGTTTTGATCTCTGGGTTAAATCCCCACATGATTTGCCAAGTACCTTTGGTGCAAATAAAGACTTCACAGGTAAAGTGAAGGTGGGGAGGGTTAACTTTGCCGGGTCCCATGCTTACGCCGCCCACTTGAAAGCCGTGGGCTTCGCGCAAGTTCACGGGCTGATCGAGACTTTGAGAGACTCCCGGACCGATAAGAGCATAATTTTTTTTTGGGCTGCATTCTGGCAAACAAAAATCAATGAATGCCTGGGTGCTGTAGCGCAGGCTAGAAAACGGGATAAAACGGTCTTGAAAGCGCATAAAAGTAAAACTCCCAGAAATTTTTTGCCTATCTTAAATTCATAACAATTGATCGCGGCCATTAGTCAATGAGAAAGGATTTGCATCCACAGAGCCACCTCGTCAATGAGAACCCACTCGCGAATGAGTTGCCCGTCAATCAAATCAGCATGGCAAATGGCCATGATCTCGACTTCGTGCTTTGAATGTTGTGCCGCTCTAGGATCGTTACCTTTATAGGTTGCATGCGCTCGCCACCTCGCAGCGAGCGTGTCATGCCGGTCTTTGCGGCGGTTTATGACAGCATGCTCGCAATTAAACTGATGCGCCTCCCAGCTTTCTTTCCATGTGATCCAATGTTCTGATACTGCATCACCACCGACTATCGTCTTACCACCCGGCACAGCCGCAATAATGGGGTCATGCCCTCTGCCCAGAAACTCCCTGGGTTTATCGTCAAGCAAAAAACTTCTCCAATGAGAGACATAGCTTTCTATTTCGAGGTCCGTACCGATGTGAGAGAAGTACCCCTGCGGAGGATTAGGAGCCTTCTCCTTGGTGAAATGACCATCGGTCCGGCTAAGCCACTGCAGGGCGAGATCTTGTGGCTCAATCCCAATGTTTCTTGCGATCGCCGACTGGTCCCGCACCAACCACTCATGAATGATTCGGTTTTCCTTACATACGCAATCGGCAATCGTTCTGGCAAAAACGGTTTGAAACGTCGGTTGTCCAAATACGCCCGGGCCCACGTGCGTCATAGGACTAAAAATGCGATGTGATGATAGAAAACCGCCGTTTTCATCACCCGAAACAACGACGTCTTCTGCAAGTAGGCGCCTATCAGGGAATTGGAGGAGGGTGTCACGCGTACCTTTAATCACGGCCTCAACGCCTACAGTGGTCACGGAAGGCGTTTCAACAACACATCCCTCACTGTAGTAGTCACGAATTCGCTCAATTTGTCGGCCTTCCCATATCCGGTCAGTGATAACGCGTATGTAGTGATCAAGATCACGAAACTCAGTGTCGAAGCCTCTCATTAGTTGCCTCCAGGCTACCTAGTTTGTGTTTTAGTCGAACTCTTTCGATCTGTACGGCGATGTAACACTCCGGTAGGAGCTCTCGTCGATGATCTAATTTTTAGCTCACCTGGGAGTACCACCTCTTGGGCTGGTTGCAACGAGTCGTCACGCAGGTAACTCCTCAAGAGCCCTACCGTTTCGCTTACCATGCGTTCTAGGGGCTGTGCCACGGTTGTGAGCGCATAGCTAGGCCATGAGGCCTGGGGAACGTCGTCAAATCCGACCACTGAGACATCATGTGGAATTCGAAGCCCAAGCTCAAATCTCAGTGTATCCATCACTGCAAACGCCATATGATCGCTAGCAACGAACACTGCGTCAGGGCGTTCTCTTGGGCGACTGAACATGGTTCTCGCAGCGGAGGCAGCCTCTGCAGGAGCGTAGTTGCCAACACCGAAGGCCCACACCCTGGATCCCTTTGCCTCCAGAGCCTCACGAAAACCTTTTTCTCGCTCTAAATTAGTGGAAGATTCTTGGCTACCTGCGATGTAAGCAATCCGCTCGTGTCCCGAGTTCACAAGAAACTCAGCGACAGCACAGCCACCTTGCAAATTATCACCCCTAACAGAGCTCACGGCACCCTCGCTACCACGAGCCATGACTCGATTAAAAAGTACAACGGGAATGCCTGATTCAGCGCACTGCTTGGCAAGTCCCGAGGATAGCGTTGCCGACGCAATCACAATGCCATCGACGTGGTATCCCAACAATTGATTGACCAAGTTATCGGCATTTGGGTTTTCGTTGATAAAAAGTAAAACATGGTATCCATCGCGTTGAAGATGTTCCGCGAGTCTTTGCAAGGCGATGGGATAAAAGAGGTTGTCAAGATAGGAAAGAACAACGCCGATGATTCGGGAACGTTTCGTAATCAGCGAGCGTGCATGTGCATTTGGCCTATAGCCAAGCATGCGAGCAGCTTCCATTACTTTTCGCCGCGTACCTACAGAGACGCTGGCGCCTGGCGTGAAGGTACGGCTAACCGCAGACTGCGAGACCTGAGCAACGCGAGCAACGTGAAATGAAGTAATCCCTGTCTTCATGAACTTAAGGCCATTTAACCTCTCACTGAGCATGCATGGCTTGCGAAATCAATCGTGCTGGGAGATTCTTGCATACCTATGCAAAAATATGAGCCATGTTAAACGCTATTTATTCATCGGGGATTCAGGCTGCCAAAGCCTTGGTATGGAAGTCTATCGTGCAGCGGTCATGGTCCGATCAGCTCAAAGGCCAGGGATCCGACTACTCGCAGGACTTTGCTGCTACGGTCTGCCACCCAGTCAATGAGCTCAGCGGCTACTCTCAATTCCAAGCTGAATTCCTAACCCCTATTGCTAACAGCTTTACTGATCTTGAGCGACGTGTAGATCTATTCTTTGCCGGCCACTGGGACGGCCGCTGCTGCGGTGGTGCAGGCACTTGGGTAACGATTCATGGTCATCTTGTGGGAAGATTTTCGAGATCGCTCTGGGGAATAGAACCCAGCGATAAGCTGACCTACCTTAGGCTTGGCGAGTTTTACCGGGTAGATCGGGATCAGATAGTCGAAGCGAGGGTAATCGTCGACTTGGTCGACCTTGCTAGACAAACAGGAAATAGAGTATTGCCCATAGCATCCGGCCTTGAACATCTTGTGCCAGGACCAGCCAATCGTAGCGGGATCCTCTACAGTCCAGACGCTCGCGCATCAAATCCACCGAACGAAAGGTCACATGAATGCTTGGCATTGGTAGAACGGATGATAGGCGGACTGGGTCGCTTTGATGGGGACTCTCTTAAGAGCATGGGTATGCGAGATTACTGGGATCCAATGATGATGTGGTACGGCCCAGGCGGCATCGGCACGACGCGCACGATTGAAGGATTCGAAGAACATCATCAGAGACCATTCCTTCATGCGATACCCGATCGCAAAGGTGGAAATCATCGCGCGCGAATTGGTGAAGATCCATTTGCAGCTTCAACGGGGTGGCCAAGTATTCACGCAACATCTCAAGGCAACTATTTAGGTATAGCTGCTTCCCATAGGCCCGTGACGATGCGTGTAATGGACTGGTGGTTCATGGATCACCATTTACTCAGAGAGAATTGGGTCCTCATCGATCTCCCAAACTTCTTCATGCAGCTTGGCGTTGACATTCTTGAGGAACATAGATTCAGCTAACGTTTATCCACTAAGCGCGTGCTTGGAAAGCAAATACTT
>VGHV01000033.1 GCA_016868095.1 Betaproteobacteria bacterium | reverse complement strand
GTCTTCTTTTAAGAGCAATTCAGAGATGCGATCCTTACGATCGCGTCGCGCGAAATCATGACCCAAAAAAGCAGCGTGATCGGGCTTTTCGTTAGCAGTGGCAAAAACCGCGCCCTCGGCTAGAATGGCTCTTCGGTTCTTGTGGGGCAATTGTTCAAAACTTAAAAATCCATCCCAAGCAAATCTGGGATCCCAGCCTGGAACCGGCGCAACACCAGCAATCTTATCTTCCTTGCGCTTAGGCACAAGCCCGGCAACCTGATAGGCAATATCACCCTGTAAATCAGCCATGACAACGTTTTGGGCTGGTGCTTGATAAAGGCGTAAGGCATCTCGCAACTGCTCAATATTGCTTGCCTGAGCCATTGCTACGGAGGCCTCAAGGCTTAGATTATCTTCAGCAAGAGCCGTCCACCGCAGGGCCAGCGCATAGCGGCTTGGATCGACTTGCGCTTGCAAAGCTTCATTCACATCCGATATCACTGGCCCATGTCGGCTGCGACGAAACACCCTTGTCTCGGCCTTGTCGCCGCGAACCCTAATTTCCTCGGTTCTTGTTTCAAAGCTTGTATAGGTCTCTTGATCTTTACCAATCATAGCGATCCGATATCGGCTTGGATCTTCGGGATGTAGTTGCTCAAGCATCAAATCTTGAACGTCGGGTCCGGTATTGGTAAAACCCCATGCCACATGGCTGTTGCGACCCAAAACAACCGCGGGTATCCCGACAAGCACCGCACCGACGACGTCAAGGCCCGGTGCACGCAAGTGAGCGATATGCCATATCGAAGGCGCACTCAAGCCAAGGTGCGGATCATTGGCTAGTAGAGGCTTGCCACTGGCAGTGCGCGTACCATCAACAATCCAATTATTAGAGCCTATACCTTCCACAGTTTCAAAGCCAGTTTCTGTAACGGCCTGCATATGAGGACCTTTCTGCTTACCAAGCGGGCGGTAGGCTGCCAGGTCACGGTAAAAAGCTGATAAGTCGGTTAGGACGGGCGGCATCAAGGCATTGAGTTGCGCCATCGAGAGATGACGCGCCAACTCAAATCGTGCAATTTCCTGACCATGATTGCCGCCGAGGTCCAATGCCATAACCAGCGACCAGGCCTGCGCGTCTTCGGGGCGATAGACTTCAAAGTAAGGGCCATCGCTCCAAGCCTTAAGTAGCAAGAACTCGGGAGGATAAAACTTCATTTGCCCAACCCATGCATTGACGCCATCGGCATAGGCTTGTAGTTGCTCATTGAGCGCAGCACTCGCTCCTCGGAGCTGCTTTCGTGCCAGATTCTGCAAATCCAAACTGCGCAAAAAGCGATCGGTGGGGAGTGTCGATGGCCCAAAAAGCTCAGACAGTCTTCCTTGAGCAATACGGCGATTAATTTCTAGTTGCCAGAGTCTTTCCCGGGCATGCAATGCACCCAACGCAAACCAGGCATCGCTGCGATACACAGCTTGCAGATGAACCACGCCTGCATCGTCGTGCTGAATAATAACCGGCGCTTTCAATCCTGCTAGCTGCAGTTGATCGTCGGTGCCAGGCCACGCAAGCACGAGATAGCCGCCAATCAGCAAGACCAGCCCCAAGACGCTTGAGACAAACAAGGTAAGACTCAACTTAAGCATGTTCGACCGCGTGATAGCTTAGCGTTTGAATGTATCGGTTAGGATTAAACCCGATGCAATCATCCCACGGAGCCCCTGACCATGAAACAAGCGATCGAAATTATTGTGGTATCCGATGTGGTCTGCCCATGGTGCTGGATTGGCAAGCGTAATTTGGAATCTGCCCTGGCTAGCTGGCAGGATTCTGGCGCACAAGCCACGATTCACTGGCAGGCCTTCCAGCTCAACCCGCAATTGCCCGCCGACGGCATGGCTCGCAGTGATTATTTATTATGGAAATTTGGTCGTTCTGATCCCTCCAGCATTTACCAACGCGTTAGCGCTGCAGCAGCTCAAGTCGGGCTTTATCCCGATTTTGCTGGCATCAAGCAACAGCCAAACACCAGTCGAGCACACGCACTGATTGCCGCAGCCAAGGATGACTCAAGGCTTCAAGACAACTTGGTTGAGGCATTATTTCAAGCCTACTTTAGGGATCATCAAGATATTGGTAAGCCGGAGGTGCTAAGCGAGATAGGCAGACAAAGTGGCTTAACTGATGACTTGGTAGCCTTGTCACAGTCAAGTGAATACCTCGAACAGGCCCGCGATGAGAGCTTAGCCTGGTCCGAGCGTGGTATCGGAGGTGTGCCATTTTTTATCATTAACAAGCGATATGGCTTATCCGGTGCACAACCTGCCTCCGAACTTTTGCTAGCTTTTGAACAAGCTCAAGCCGAACAGTCAAGGCAAGAAAACCATGCTTGACATCGTCGCCATTGGCGAGGCGATGTTTGAGTTCAGCCAGCTACCGAACAGCCCCGGGCATTGGCTTGAAGGCTTTGGCGGCGATACCCTGAACATGCTCATCGCTGCGCAAAGAGCCGGGGCAAGTACTGGCTTTTTAAGTGCACTGGGAGACGACGAATTCGGAAACGCGATTTTTTCCTTGATGACAAGAGAAGCAGTGGATTGCCAGGCCGTTGAGCGCAGCGCTTGTGCACCTACTGGCATTTATTTTATTCATCACGATCATGAGGGCCATCGATTCAGCTACCGACGCAAAGGCTCAGCAGCCAGCCAAATGCAAGCGAACCGCTGGCTTCATGCGCCTGCAAGTCGATGGCTGTACGCTTCTGGGATTAGTCAGGCGATCAGTCCAGGTTGTAGAGCACTGGTGCTAGAGGCTTTTACAAACGCTCAAGCAGGCTGTCAACGAGCTTACGATCTTAATTTTAGATCTAAACTATGGACGGCAGAACATGCGCATCAAGCGCTTGTCGAGCTAGCACCCTTTATCGATGTCTTACTGCCCAGTTTGGAAGATGTAAGCGCACTAGCCAAGCAGCCCGATCTAAGTATTGAAGACGCTTTGCATTGGCTCGATCAATTTAACATTCGCGAAGTAGTTCTAAGATGTGGAGCAAAGGGCGCTGTGCTGATCGAACGGCCAGGCAATGCAGCGCCGCGCCTGCAAACGATCCCCGGTCATCCCGTTAACGCCGTTGATGCAACAGGTGCAGGCGATTGCTTTAACGGCAATTTTCTCGCAGCAAGGCTTCGCGGCCACAGTCTTGCCGAAGCCGCCCACGAGGCCAACCAAGCAGCAGCCCAGAGCACCTTGACTTATGGTGCGATTGCCTCCTTCCCTTACCGATCAAGCCCAAAGCCTTAGGCGTCGATACGCCCAAAGCGAAGCATGGTATTACCCACGTTAAATCGCGCGCGCGTGGGCATAACCAACACGCAGCGATCGTAGGGAGTGCGCACCGTATGATCGCCGTCTTGGGCAAGCGCTGTGCCAGCTTGCTCAACCACCTCGAGCCCCTGATAATCGCCAAGCCATTGAAAAGATTTGGTTTTTGCTGTTACCGCTTCGGTCACCTGGATGACCTGCTGAGCGGGTAGCGGCAAGCTGCAATGCGATAAAGCCCAATCCTTATCGACCATGCCGGTGTGAAGCAAAAATCGCAAGCTCGCATCACGAGCCACCACCTCACTTTGTCGCTCCCAGTGCTGGCCGGCTTCAAGTAAAGCGGCAACGGCTTTTGACTTTGGATCACCAAATCGGCCGCGCTCGATCATCCGAAGCCCTGCCGGATGGCCGGTGTCCATCATGAGCCAGCGTGGAAGACCAATCGCCTGCGATAAGGCAACCGATTTAAGACCACCACGCTCACGCACCCCGCACACCATCAGCGCTTCGCAAGGCGCACTCATGGAGTGAAGATCAAGCAGATAATCAGCTGAGTCGATGTAGTTAACCAACTCGCGCGCGCGCCTCAATTCGATCGAATCACGCGAGCCATTTAAAGCCTCATCGCCCCATACACGGTTATAGTCTTCATCGCAAAAACGATTCCCATGGGGATTGGCAGGATCCCAACGCTTGTATGCCTCAACATTCGCAAAGACCAGTGACAAGACGCCGTGTAAAGGCCTAACCTCCTGGCGCAACAAAAAATCGAGCGTTATAGCACCGCATAACTCGTTGCCATGGGTAAGTGCCTGGATCAACACATGTGGCCCGGGCTTACCCGATTCAAAACGCCATACATAGTCCAAATCACGAGACGACGATATTGAACTCATGCGTCGGTAAGCGCTTATGTCTGGCGCATGAAGCTCAACAGGCACCTGCGATTGAAGATGATTGGCAGGCTGCGACTGAAGTTGATGCCAGGCTTGCCGTTGAGAAGGATGATTGTTTTTGGTCGGTTTATTCATGATCGTTGTTGGCCTGAGAGGCTCAGACTCATATTTATTCGCTAAGCGACTTGATGACTGGGGGCTGGATCTGATCAATGAGCTGCGATTGATCTTGACGTAATAAAGCGCGCAAGTGCTGTAAGCAAGGATGTTAGTGCTTCTTGAAGCTTGGTGAAGTTCGCCGAGGGCGTTCGACCGTCCGATTCAAGGTACAGGCGCTTGTTCAGTTCGATCTGCAAACTATGACGGCCTCTAGATGGATCCGAAAACGCACGCACCAACTCAACGCCTTTAAATGGATCGTTGATCTTGACCTCCAGCCCAAGTTCACGAAAGTGGGCTGCGACAAAATCGGTGAATCCAGCTTCGCACGTGGTCCCATCACGATCTCCGAGTACGACATCGGCGCGCGCAATGCCTGCCCCGCCCTGCCCCATCTTGCCGCTGACCGCATTCATCGAATGGCAGTTGATGTGATAACAATATCCATGGTCGCGGTGTAAATCATCGATCAAGGCTGCAAGCTGAGCCTGGTAGGGTGCCGCGTATAAGTTGATGCGCTGTTCAAGCTCTTCGACACTGAGCAGTCGGTCATAAATCAACCTTCCATCGTCGAGCGTGCGCCATACAAGCGCCTTGCCGATCGCCGCTTTGCCGCTGGGCTGCAATGCATGCGGCCAGCAACCATCGAGCATGGCGGTATCAATATCTGCTAGATGGCGGTTCGGATCGATATAAACTCTTGAAAACCCTGCCACAAGAAAGTGCGCTCCATACGCAGGTGCCTCTTTCCACAACTCATCGACCAAGAGATCTTCGCCATCGCGCAGCTCGTTGTCGGCTAGGGCCGCATGCATGTCTTGCGGTATATGCGTGCTTGAATGGGGGGAATCAAGAACCAGTGCGATCGGGGTACTTGTCGGGTGGTACACGATAAATGGCTTATGTAAGCCTGCGACGTGAATTGGCGGGTTCATCGATGAAATCCAAAGTCTTTTTAAAAAGAAGTCGGGCAAAAGCCCAAAGGAAGTGTAATCTTCAGGCTCTTAAAAATAGTCAGACTCATATAAAAAGTGGAGGAACCCATGGATCTTTTCTATTCCAAAAAAGGTGTGCCAAACCTCATGAGCCGTCGTCAATGGATGAAGGCGAGCAGCTCGCTGGCGCTCACGACTGCTGCAGGATTGCCCCTGCTTGCTGAGGCAGCACCTCTGTTCGACAGCATCTTGATGTTTGTACCCGCTGCACCAGGCGGCGGCTGGGATGGTACGGCGCGCTCGATCGAGAAGGCCGCCCGCGATGCAGGCCTTGTGGGTAGCTTCCAGTTTGAGAACGTGGGCGGTGCTGCGGGCATGGTGGGTTTGCCGCGCTTTGTAAATCAGCGCAAAGGTATGGCTAATGCACTCATGGTCGGCGGCTCGGTGATGGTTGGTGGCGGCATAACCAACAAAAGCCCAGTCACGATCAAAGATGTCACCCCGCTTGCGCGACTTACTGAGGAGGCTGGTGTACTCGTTGTGCCTGCAAATTCTGCGATCAAGAGCTTCAAGGATTTTGAGCAGGCGATCAAAACCAACCCTAAAGCAGTCAGTGTTGCAGGCGGCAGTGCTGGTGGCACCGACCATATCTTGCTTGGCATGATGCTCAAAGCCGTTGGTAAAAACCCGCGCGAGGCAGCCTATGTGGCTTTTGCGGGCGGTGGTCCGGCCAATGCAGCCATTCTTGGCGGACAGGTTACCGCAGGCATTAGCGGCTACTCGGAGTTTGCCGAGCAAATCAAAGCGGGGCGTATGAGGCCACTTGCAGTCTCTGGCACCACGCGTATCCCCGGTGTTGATGTACCGACGCTTCGCGAACAGGGGATGGATGTCACAGCGGCTAATTGGCGAGGTGTTTTTGGCGCTCCCGGTATCAACGCCAATCAGCGTGATGCCTTATTGCAATTACTTACAAAAATGCACGCCTCGCCAGCTTGGAAGGAGATCCTGCAACAACGTAAGTGGACCGATGTGTTTCTTGCAGGTGACGCGTTCGCAAAAGAACTGGCCACCGATATCGCCGCCACCGAAGTCGTACTTAAAGATTTGGGCTTGGCATCTTAAATCGGGGACCGGCATGTTCATTGTCGGACCGGTATCACCCATCAAGTTGACATGACTCGGCTAAAGCCAACCCGCGTTGCGGGGCTGATCCTGTTGGCCCTGGGCCTTTTGGCAGGCTGGCAGGTCAGCATCATTCCTGCACCGCCGGCCTATGCCGAAGTTGGCCCGCATTTAGTACCCGGGGTGACCGTTGCCTTATTGAGCCTGCTTGCCATCGCTTATCTGCTTACAGATTGGCAGACCGGTCAAGTCGATATGATCGACGACCCTGAGGAGACTCCCAATCCCGGAGCCAATAAGCGCTTGCAGTGGTACGGTATCGGCCTTGCTGCGCTTATGGTTCTTATTCCAATAACTGGCCTTGGCGCTGCAGGTGCATTCGCCTTTGTCGGTATTGCTAAGGCTTTTGATTCAAAACGAACAACAATCGATTTTTTGATCGGAGCGATTTTTACGACCGTCGTCTGGATGATTTTCGCGCTTGGCCTCGGTGTCCAGCTCGGCCCCCTGGTGAAAGGCTTCTAGCTGATGGCAAGTTTTGATGCCTTGATACAGGGCTTTCATGCAGCGATTCAACCCACCATCTTGTTATATGGCTTTATTGGCTGTCTATTAGGCACCGTGGTTGGCGTCATGCCTGGCATTGGCCCGGCACTTACTATTGCATTGCTGCTGCCTTTAACCTTCAAGGTTCCCGCGGCCGCCATGTTTGTTCTATTTGCTGGTATTTATTACGGTGCGATGTATGGTGGGTCAACCACCTCGATTTTGCTCAACACGCCCGGTGAATCAGCAACCTTGGTGACAGCGCTCGAAGGCAATAAGATGGCGCGCAAGGGGCGAGGTGGGCCCGCGCTTGCAACGGCAGCCATTGGGAGCTTTGTCGCAGGCACGATAGGCACGCTCGCCTTAACGTTTTTCGCGCCGCTGGTTGTTGAAGCTGCGCTTGCCTTCGGGCCAGCCGAATACGCAGCGTTGATGGTGCTTGCGCTGGTCGCTGTATCTGCCGTGCTTGGTCGCTCGGCCCTACGCGGGCTGATCGCCTTATCGCTTGGACTGCTTTTCGGTTTGGTTGGTATCGATTTGCAAACCGGACAACCACGCTTTACCTTTGGTACCGCTGAATTACTTGATGGCATTGAAGTAACGATCGCCGCGGTCGGCTTATTTGCAGTGGGTGAAGCGATGTACCTGGCCTGGCAGGGACGCAGTGCAGGCGGGGAAATCATGCGTATGAAAGGCGGCCTGATGCTTTCAAAAAGCGACTGGCGCCGCAGCTGGAAAGCCTGGCTAAGAGGTGCAGGCTTGGGCTTTCCGATTGGTGCCCTGCCAGCTGGAGGAGCCGAACTCCCCACACTGCTTTCTTACTACGCAGAGAAAAAACTCAGCAGTCATCCTGAGGAATTTGGCCACGGTGCGATCGAGGGGGTGGCTGGTCCTGAAGCTGCCAACAACGCATCGGCTGCAGGCGTGCTCATGCCACTGCTTACCCTTGGCATCCCGACTTCTGCGACCGCAGCGGTGATCCTTTCAGCTTTTGAGAGCTACGGTATTCAGCCGGGTCCGATGCTTTTTACGCAGCAGGGATCGCTCGTATGGACCCTGATTGCCAGTCTCTTCATCGGCAATGTGATTCTGCTTTTGCTTAATTTGCCCTTGGTTGGCCTTTGGGTTCGACTTTTACATATTCCTTCTGCGTGGCTCTATCCGGGCATCTTGGTGATTTCAACCGTTGGGGTTTATGGCGCGAGCAACTCACTCTTTGATGTCGGCCTACTTTATGTCTTCGGTTTACTCGGTTATGGGATGCGTCGTTTCGATTTTCCGGTCGCACCGCTCGTCGTTGGCCTCATTCTCGGACCGATGCTTGAGCAATCGATGCGCCAGGCCCTCACAATATCTCAAGGTCAGTGGAGCACCTTTGTGACACGACCGCTCTCGGCAAGCTTGCTCGCGATAGCACTTGCCTTGATGATCGGTCCGGTCTTGTGGCGGATTTTTCGAAAGCCCTAAGGCACTGTCAGCCTATTTTTGGAGATAAAAAATGATCGGAGCCGATGCACTCACTCATAGCCTCATCGACAACGGTGTTGAGCTTTGTTTTACCAACCCAGGCACCTCCGAGATGCATTTTGTATCGGCACTCGATCGAATAAGTGGTCTTCGGTGTGTACTCGGTTTGTTTGAAGGTGTGGTGTCAGGCGCCGCTGACGGTTATTACCGCTTAAAGGGTAAGCCCGCTGCGACCTTACTTCACCTCGGCCCCGGACTTGGAAACGGCCTTGCCAACTTGCACAACGCCCGCAAGGCCCGTTCGGGCATCGTCAATGTTGTGGGGGAGCATGCACTGCCCCATATCGCTCACGATGCGCCGCTCACGGCTGACATCGAAGGCATTGCTCGCCCAGTCTCACATTGGGTGCACACAAGTCGAAGCGCAGCCGACGTTGGCGCCGACGGTGCTGAAGCCATTCGCGCGGCTTGCGCCAAAGCAGGTCAAATTGCAACGCTCATTCTTCCGGCCGACACCGCCTGGTCCGAAGGCGGCCGTCCCGCAAAAGCCCAAGCTGCACAGGCTCGAAGCCGAGTTGCCGCCGACAAGATCGAAAAAGCCGCGCAAATGCTCCGGCAGCCCGATTGCCTTGTTTTACTGGGCGGCATCGGCGTTCGCGAACCCGCCCTCAATCTTGCTGGGAAAATTGCTGGCAAAACCGGCTGCAAATTAATGGCCGAATTTAACAACGCAAGACTCGAGCGCGGCGCAGGCAGGGTGGACCTGCCGCGTGTTCCCTATGTGGTGGAACAGGCCATTAAGGTGCTCTCCCCCTATCGTCAGGTTATTTTGATCGGTTCTAAAACGCCGGTTGCGTTTTTTGGCTATCCCGACAAACCGAGTGTTTTGCTCGACCCTCAGGCCCATGTTCTCGAACTCGCGAACGTCGATGACGATATCGTTGCCGCGCTTGAAGATCTCGTCCAGGCCTGCGACGCGAGCCATGCAAGGCCTGCTCAAGTCGCCGAGCGTGACGCCTTCGGTCAGGTTTCCGGGCCGCTCAACCCGGACAGCATTGCTCAAGTGCTCAGCGCTTGCATCCCTGAGCAAGGCATCGTGATCGACGAGTCGGTCACCACAGGGAGGCAGTTCTCCGCGACCACCCGAGGAGCCCTACCCCATTGCTGGCTCAATTCGATGGGGGGCTCGATTGGTTTTGGCATGCCTAATGCCATTGGCGCGGCGCTCGCATGCCCCGACCGATCGGTGATTTGTATGGAGGGTGATGGCTCAGCCATGTATACCGAGCAATCGCTTTGGACCATGGCCCGCGAACAATTGGCCATTACGGTGGTCATTTTTGCAAACCGCAGCTATGCGATCTTGCGGGGTGAGTTCAATGCTGTCGGCGCTGGCTCCCCAGGGCAGCGAGCAACCGATATGCTAAGCCTTGATCGACCCGATCTCGACTGGGTTGCGATTGCGCGTGGACACGGCGTGAGCGCAGAGCGTGTGAGCGATGCAGCAGGCTTTCAATCAGCACTTAGCCGAGGCATCGCCTCCAGAGGTCCCTCACTGATTGAAGTATGGCTCTAGCCTAGGCAAGTATGGCTTTAGCCTAGGCTGCTGCGTTGAGCTAACGCGGCGGAGCCACGAACATGTATTGAACCCCTTGGGGTCCAAGCTGCGGCAAGTACCAGTACGAGCCGCAGCGATAATAATTCTGCGCTTGAACTTGTTCGAGGCTACAGCCCGCTGGCAAGGCGCTGTATACGCTTCCGTATGCAGGAACCATCGTTTGCACTTGATCGACGACAAGGGTTTGTTGGGGTGCGCTCGAAGCAATGACAAGCGGATGGCTGTAAACCACGGGCGCAGGATTGACAACCACCGGGGTGCCTGCGTGGGCGATAGCCGCTCCTAGGATGCCGCCCCCCAAGATGCCGAGGCCCACGGCCGCCATGCCATATCCTGGGCGATGACTGTAATAGCGCTGGTGACCATGAAAGCCATGACTGCGGATGGAAACCGTGTGCACCTGATGAAGTTTGGCGCGATGGCCGGCGTTGTACGAGATCAAGACGTCTTGGTGATGGCGCGGCCCAGCATGAACAGATGGCAAGCCTGCGCTCAACAGCGCAAAACCTAGAGCAACTGATACGACATTCCGTTTGCTTAGCATGTTTGGGGCCCTCCTAGAGCTTCACACCATATAACGACAAGCATCCTCATACGGTTGACCGAAGCCAGGCCGAATCGGCGCGATAATTGAATATCTCACAAAGAGCATCAATATCGGGGGAATCGATGGATCTTCAATTCAGTCCTGAACACGAGCGCTTCCGCGACGAAGTACGCGAATTCGTTGCGAGCCACTTACCTGAATCGATTCGATGGAAAGTCAACAACGGTGTTGCGATTGCACGCGACGACTATATCGACTGGCAAAAGCTGCTTCATAGCAAGGGTTGGGCCGGCGTTAGTTGGCCGAGCCAATTTGGTGGAACAGGCTGGGACCCGATCCGCCAATATATTTTTGAGGAGGAACACGCAGCCGCTGGGGGACCCCGCCTACTGTCCTTCGGACTCAAGATGGTGGGGCCGGTTATCATGGCTTTTGGCTCAGCCGAACAGCAGGCTCGCTACTTGCCAAAGATTCTAAGCGCCGATGAATGGTGGTGTCAGGGTTATTCCGAGCCCGGTGCCGGCTCTGATCTTGCGTCGCTCAAAACCAGCGCTGTGCGCGATGGTGATTACTACCTGGTCAACGGACAGAAAACCTGGACGACGCTTGGCCACTACGCCGACTGGATGTTTTGCCTGGTGCGGACAGACCCTCAGGCCAACAAGCCGCAACAAGGCATCAGCTTCTTGCTCATCGACATGAAGTCGCCTGGGATCACCGTGCGGCCGATTATCCTGATGGATGGTACCCATGAGGTTAATGAAGTTTTTTTTGATAACGTTCGCGTTCCAAGATCAAACCTCATTGGCGAGGAGAATCGGGGCTGGACCTATGCCAAATACCTTCTCGGTCACGAACGAACCAATATTGCAGGCGTGGGGATTTCAAAGCGTGAATTGGCAAGACTAAAGCGGATTGCCTCGCGCGAAACACGTCATGGCAAGCCTTTGCTGTCCGATCCTTTATTTTCCGCCAAGCTTGCCTGCCTTGAAGCTGAGCTCATGGCACTTGAGATTACCAACCTGCGCGTGCTCGCTGCTGAAGTCGAAAAACGCAGTCCGGGGCCAGAAGTTTCGATTCTAAAGATCAAAGGCAGTGAGATTCAGCAATTGCTCACCGAGTTAATGATGCTTGCCGTGGGTTCGGCGGCGATCCCTTTTCAACGCGATTGGATTAATGCAGGCTGGCAGGCACAAGCACCTGTCTCGCCCTGGGCCATTCCTTTGGGGGCTGCATATTTGAATATGAGAAAGACCACGATTTACGGTGGATCCAATGAAATCCAGCGCAACATCATCTCCCAGATGGTGTTGGGACTTTAAGCGCAAGGACCGAGACGATGAATTTTCAGATCACCGCTGAGCAGCAAATGCTTGTCGACAGTGTGCAACGATTTTTAAAGCGAGACTACGGCTTTGATGCCCGGCGCAAACAACTCGCCGATCCAGGATCGCCGCGTTGGCGATGGCAAACGCTTGCCGAGCTTGGACTTCTCGGCTTGATGGTGCCAGAGGAAGACGGAGGCATCGGTGGCAATGCTTTTGATGCCATGCTTGTTACACAAGCCCTCGCCCCTGGACTTTTGCTAGAACCCTGGCATGAGGTTGCGATCGAGTCAGTGCATATGTTGCAACATTTAAAAAGCTCCAAAGTTTCGACTGATCCATCATTCATTGTGAAACAAGGGCGGATAAGCGAAGCCCTTGGCGCAATCGCAAGCGGCGATGGCATGATCGTCCCTGCGCACGACGAGGCCCATATGCAAGGCCAAATGATGTCGGTACAAACAAGAGCCCATCAGGCGGGCGACGGTTATGTTATCAACGGTACCAAAGTGCTGGTTTGTGCGGGCGCACTTGCTGATCAATGGCTGCTTACTGCAAAGTTAGGGCAGGCAGATGATGCACCCATCGCTGTTTTCCTCTTTGGCTCTGAAGTCCCAGGTGTGCAGCTCAAAAGCTATCCTGGCATGGATTCACGTTGGTACGCCGATTTAGATCTGCGCGATTGCTGGGTACCGGCAAGCGCTTTATTAAGCGCCGATGGGTACGAGGCGATTCGCCTAAGTCAGGCGATCCGTTTGATGGCTTGGTGTGCCGATGCGCAAGGTTGTATGCGAGCGCTGGTTGAGCAAACCAAGCAATACCTGCAAACCCGCAAGCAATTCGGTCAAGCTATTGGAAGGTTTCAAGCATTACAACACCGTGCAGTCGATATGTTTGTTCACAGCGAACAATCGTATTCAATGCTGATTCGTGCAGCAGACGCTTGCGAACGACTGGCATCAGGTACGCCCATCGAGGCTAATTTATCGTCCTGCGACCATGCCCTAGCTGCCTCGCGGCTGCTGATCGGTATTGCCGCGCGCAGTATTTCGCAAGAAGCCGTGCAATTACACGGTGGCATGGGCGTTACCGATGAGCTAAGTGTTGGCCATTTCTTCAGAAGGCTAACGGCCTTTGAATTGCGTCTTGGTGATACGGATTATCACAACATAGTGATGGCTAAATTATTGCAATAGACTAAGGGCGAAATGGACGAGTTGCCGTAATGCCGGTAACCTTAGAAGTTCCGCAACTTCCGGCCCCTCGTGATGGAAATCTTTGCCGTCGCTTTTTTGATTCTATTAAATGGACTTTTTGCCATGTCAGAAATGGCACTTGTGTCCTCTCGCAAAGCACGATTACAAAAATTAGTTGATGAGGGGGACGCTGCAGCTGCGGCTGCACTCGCTCTAAACA